>JAFAIO010000039.1 GCA_019236675.1 Verrucomicrobiota bacterium | reverse complement strand
TACTACGCAAAAGAGCTTGGAGTCCGGGTCGGAAAGAGGGCGGAGCGCCTCGGGCTGAAAGGCCAGGTGACACGCGAGGCCGTTGCGCCGCTCCTGGCCTGCTAACTTGAGAGGCGTGCAGAAGTTGGGCGAGAAAAACCGATTTTTTCCAAATCTCCGGTTTTTTGCTTTACGCCTGCGTTGCTTCTGGTAAAAATCCGCAACAGTCACCGGATAGATGTCTACGTCAAGCATGGCTTGCTCTGGCTCATTGTAAAGATTTGCCTGCGATATCGTGCTTTTCAGTCGGATATTCTTAGGCCGAACAGGAAGATGAATATATTATAAATAATGGCGATCAGATCGATCTGTTCGTTCCCGTGACTGAGAACCACACCCAATCTTCGGCCTCTCCTCAAAGAAACCGCCGTGTCACCATGGTCAGAATCCTATTTTAATCGATGTGCAGCCGAACGGAAGTGGATGCGCTAACCTAAGCTGGTTTGCTCAGAGCGCGGATGATCCTAAAAACAAAAATGAATCGAGACCCTGTTACGCCAGCCGCTGACCAACGGGTCGAGGTTCTCGAAATCCTTGGACCGCGCCGGCTAGCAATGAACGTTGAAGCATTTCATTTGGTTTTGCACGCCAAAGCGTACGGAATTTGATTCTTTCTTGGATTTCAGAAGCGTCTTAGTTTTCTAATGGTGTGACGAAAGGTACTTGCGGCGGACGCATATATGTAACTGCTTTTTTGAGTTGTTGCGCACCCGTTTGAAATAATTACAGGTAGTCAAAATATGGAAGCGTTTGAATTGAACTAGAGCTATGGAACTCGATAACAGCGTTAGGCAATTCTTGCTTGGACGTGTAAACAAAATCACCGAATCGGATCACGAATATAGTGGTCCGCAACGCCGAAACGAGATAAGTCGGAGAGTGTTTGTAGGAGGAACGGCCGCTGCGGCCTTAGGAGTCGCGGCATGGCGGGTTATTCAGGAACGTCCCAGAGTACGAAAAGAGGATAACGCTATTATCGTCGAATATGGCACCGACACATGGATATTGGAGGAAGATTTGTTTGGCGATTCTGCGAGGACAACCTTTACGAGAGACGGTGAGAATATAATTATTTCATTAGTTAGAGCGCGGCTACCGGGAACCAATTTAGAGTTTTCCATGGAAGCCCGACTTTTACGTCACCTAGAGTGGATCATCAGTATGGAAATCCCGGAATGGGATTTCACCTCATCGGCTTCGCTGGGCGAGTGGCTGCGTGGATCAACCCCGCTTATCGGTGATACGTCGCTCCGTGTTTTTGAGGCGGGAGGAATGCAATTTTCGAGTAACAGCCGGGGAACGCTCTCTCTCTTGCCGCCGTTTTGGTGTAACCTCAATTCTGGGGGGGCATTATTTGCTTTCGAAGGCGCGCTGAGCGGATCTAGTCCGTTTATAGAGCTGAACCCGGAAGAGGTCTCTGAAAAGAGTTTGCGGAGTCTTCTTTTAGGTCAAGTTGCCGCTCGTGCCACTCGTTTAAGGTTTGATGGATCCGCAAGTGAAACGGCTTCAATATTCATTGGGGCAAATGAAGGGATCAAAGGCTTCGACTTATTATTTGATAAACCAGTCTCGCTGAGTCTTGAGGCATTTGACAGCGAGAGTGGCAGGGCGGGTGCAGTGCTGATCGAGGGCTCAGGTACCATTCGTATGGACACTTTGGCTAGTTTTGGCCAATCGGAGGGTGGAATACGGCTAGAACGAGTCTCGTTTCTTGGTAACTCGAGTGCGGAATGTCGTAGGATAGCTATTGCAGGTCAAATCAGTAGATTGGCTCACATGGTGCATATAGCCGGTGGCCAGGCTTGCATCGCTGGAAATAACGAAGTGCTCTATCTTGAGACTAGTGACTCAATAGTCTCGCAGGCTCAGGTGGGAGTTGTTCTCTACGAACTTTGGCTGCCTGTTTGCGATGCGGATTTCGCGACGGTGGAGTTTTCTGGGAAGCGAATTGATTTGGTTATTCCTGGGAGACTGGCTTCTCATAACTCGGTCGGCGCTTCCCAGGCGCCGCAGGGAGACGCATCTCGCTTATTACTCGTCAGCGATCCGATAGTATCCACACCCCAAAAATCCGCCGATGCCGAACAAACTGGCGATATGATTGTTTTAGGCCAAGGAGGGTACCTTATCAGCGAGACTTCAGGAGCTGTATTTCGGTTCAGAAGAGGAGCGGATTTGTTTAATCTCACCTTCACCTTCGCCGGCTTCAACGTTGTGGTCCAGGGAGGAAAAGCCTGGCTTGAACGCCCCGTTCCACGCAAGCGAACTGATCCTTTTGCTCCCGCGGGTATAACGGTCGACTTTCCGCCGCAGCACATAGCGGAAGAGTGGTATCTCGAACCCACTGGTACAGAGCCGAAGTTCGGGGATGTAATCAGAGCGCGCATGTCGAGTGCATCACGCGTGGTATTTTCGGTGGACTGCGACCGAAAACGAGCCCTCTGGGCCAAAAGGCTACTGACCATCGAAGAATTAACGGAGTGGAATAATTTGACGTTGGAGGTCCATCCCCGAGCCCTCCCGGCGAATGCCTCCTTCGATTCGCAGCTGAACCTGGTCGGCATCGTCCCTAGTACAGCGTTAAAAGATGCCTTGGATAAGGTTCAAGCCTCTTTGACTCCGCCGAATGCGGGGCAAACTCAGTTGGAGCTAACCGGTCGACTGATTTTCTCTCCTTCAGTGGAGGCGGGATGGTTAACGCCACGCGAGATAAACTTAAGCGCAGCGCCTTTATGGTACGCGCGCTTGGATGGAACAGGTCGACGTTCTGTTCGCGCAATATGGTCGCGATATATGACTACTGGATCTTTTCCACAGTTTGGAGACCAAGCGGGAGATTCTCTGCTGCTGCTAGTCAAGTCGAACCACTGGGACTTGGTGGGTCAGTCGTCGGTGTACGGCCTGCCAGCATTGCGACGTATTATAGACAAACCTCAAGACGCCAATGATCCCGTAGAGAAGCAGCTTAAGGACCTTCCTCAAGGGCGAGTTATTCGCGTCGTCGACGACACTGGTAAGGACTATCAGATGCTTGTTGATATGGACCAAGCGAAAAACTATAAAGAAAAGGACTCAGGCATCGCAATTCCTGCGCCATTCGAGGATGCGGATGTGATGCTGACGTCATTGGGCGGAATCGTTTCAGCCGATTGGGTTGGCGAACCACCAAGTCTGTTTGCTGTGGCGCCTGAAGACCCCGGATTTCAGGAATGGAAAGATTACAAAACTCCACAGTCATTTGTAGTGGAGAAGTACCAACAAGAAACCTATTTAGGTCGCGAAATTCTGGTCGAGATTGTAACTAAAGGATTTCTATGCTGCTGCGGACTTCGGTCGTCATTTGTCGAGCTCACTGAACGGCTTTTCTTCAGACATCCGAGGTTTAGCTCGCCATACGCGTTTTTGGTTAAACGCAGTTTTTTAGTCTGCCATGAGCGTGAGAAAAGATTTCCTGCAATAAATCAGCCCTATCTTTCACGCGATTTTCCGGTTGGACGTATAGTGATGCTTACCAAGCAAACTCCCGATCTAGTTTCGCCCGATCGCGGAGACGGTGATACCGTTCTAGACATTCTACCAGGGAACGTAGAAGTGACAAATGGCGGGCGACTTACTTTTCCGTGGGAAAGGGATAATAAGGCCAATCTGAAAATATTTTGGCCTCGAGTCTCTGACGGCCTTCCAGGCACACCGGGTGACGTCGAATTTAAATGGACTACCGACGACGACGACAAGTCGCTGGTAAGCAACTTCTTATTCATAGATAACCAAGCAGTTCATATTGAACCCCTGATGGGTCAGATCGTTAATCTTTATCGACAACTTCAAAATACCAACAAATCAAACTACATAAACCTACGCACAGCGCGTCTCGGAGGTACGCGAAAACGCTATGCGCAAAGCGATAGCAATGGCTCCACCGCTTTGGATACAGACAGCTGGTTGCTATCAACACACGGTCAACTTACCACAGACAACGCGGGCCAAGAGACGGAACGGTTTTTCATGGATGGGCGAATGGAAGGTAGTGATCAGCCTCCATTCTATCCTGTTGTGGAGCAGGCCAGTGTAAGCATTCAAACATTAGAGCAATTAGTTGGACATCCCCTTGGACTAATTACGGTAGGCTTCAATCCGACATATGTAGCGCAGGGATTTGGCCCTCCAAACAATCCGAGTGATATCTATCTAAATCTTCTCTGTCCAGATATAGAGCTCAATGTCACCGGACAATCTACCGCCACCGGGGGCTTTGCCCAACCGAATGCGCTCGCTGTTGCACTCTCTCGGAGGATTGGTATCGTCGGGGGTAGGCGGAAATCGACAGCCCCGAAATTAACAGGTAAGACTGGTAAGAAATGGACGAAAGAGGCGCTGACCTTTCATTTCTTTCAGCCACAGACATCTCGCCCGTTCGAGTTCTCCCGGGCACAATCTCCTGCTTCACCTTACACTTTTGACAAAGCTCAATCCGGCCTTTTTGACCCGGCAGAATTTCTAGGCGGCATCACCGAAGCGAAGCTGCTAGGATTGATCAAACTGGGTGACGTGCTTAAGCAAGTTGGCATCGATCTCTCACCGAAGCTACTAGAAACGATCGGCTACGGTGTTCCCGGTGCGGCAGATGGCGGCTTGGATCGCATAAAACATTTACTTTTCGAATCCGCGGATGGGGGACCAGGGATAGGTGACCGCTTAAAGTCCGGGCTTCAAACGATTGTTACGGCAGTTTCACAACCGATAGCAGTTGGAAGTTCGGCCGTTCATTTCAGCGATATCTACCCGGATTTAAATGCGGCCCTGCAAAATTTCGCGCAGGCATTCAATACGGACCTAGAGAATATTCGGAAAGCGGATAATTTGGCTTCGGTCGCCGGCGCGGTTACGGAAATAGTTGTAGCCGGAACACCGTTCGTGGCTCAAATCGAACGCACGTTGCAAGATCCTGTACCACCTTTAGTGAAAGGTCTAATCCAAGGACTTTCAGACGCATGGGGTGTTTTGAAGGATTTGGTAAATGGAAATTTTCTCGCAATTGGGCGTGATCTCGCTAGTCAGCTTGTACCAAACGCGATCCAGCCGATTTGTGATGCAATATTCGACTCTCATCTACAAGAAGCCCTTATGGGTGTAGACTCCCTGGTGACATGTGACGAGATAATTGCAAACCCGCAGGACGCGCTGAATAATGTTGGAGCATCATTGTTTAGCGAGATTTGCGGAAATCCCCTGCTAGCGCTACTAAACACATTAAGTCAGTACAAGAGTCAGGTCACCGGTAGTATTGCGTGGGCGGATCGTCTAATTACCCAATCCGCGCTCAGCAGTCTCGTTGACGCATCGGAGAAGATTCGTAGCGAATTGACGCAACCCGCGAACGATCAGGAAGACGGAAATATTCTTGCTAGTCCGGCGAGAGTAGCGATGTCCGTAGCTATTAACAGCACCTGCAAAGGCAAATTCAGTACGCTATTGGGAGGCACGGCAAGTGCTAAGTCCCTAGATGAAGTGCGCACTGTAGTCGATAGTGCCATCGCGCAACTGCCGAATGCACTGAAAGATATCGGAACGGATATTAAGTCATCAATTCAGAGCCAGAGAAATGTTTTCAAAGCCAAAAAGCCTGCCGATATCGATCATGTAATTGATGAATTCGAGAGCGCCGCGATTCCCGGTATCATTGACGCTTTAAATAAGGACTTAAGTACGCGGCTGTCCACCCTTCGCGGTCAACTTATAACGAGTGCCCAACAGAATCGGACGGAGGCCATACTGAGGATCGGTCAAATGGCTGCCACGGCATTCCAGTCGATGGGAGCGTTGACGCTTCTGGCAGAGGTGGCGCGCGCTGGACAAAATATAGCGCATTGGTGTGACGCGATGACTCAAGAATTTGCGTCTTCGAGCGTTGTAGCATTCGCTGATAATGTGGCGAGCTTGCTGCTGGGCGAGACCGGACAAATATCTGCAGACGTCATGAGCGCCCTCCAGACATCTGATCTGCTTGAGTTGCCCGCGGGATTACCTTCCGAAATCTCTGCTAAATTTGACGCTGCAAAACGTTCAATAAAGAGCAGCATCCAGCAAATTGCGCAGACGGTTCAAGCGTTGGATATGGCGCGTAGGCGACTAGCAGGGATTCGGAGCTCCGCAACTGCGGTCTGTTCCAACCCCATTGAATTTATAGACGTTACGAGACGGCTCATAGATTTTCCTGCGAGTTGTTTAAACAGCATTTCTAGTATCGCCGCTAAGGCGAGGGAAATTGAGCAGTTGATTCAGCAAAGGCTGTTCGTTACACGAGTGCAGAACGAGGCTTCTGGCGGCAAAAATCTACACGCGCCTGTGGCGACTACGGATTTGACCGCAACGGTTCACGCTTTGGTGAAAAATATGGCGACCCTTGTAGGGGAAATCACAAGCGTCGGACGCGTGGGTCAAGGTCCTGTGTGGAAGGATATTCAGTCGGTTGTCGATTCAATTACAGGTGCTGAGGGAGCTGATACTGCACGGTTTCGGGATCTGAATGAGATAGCAGGTTATCCGGAGCGTCTGAGCGACCTGGTCAGCTCGATGACCGGGAGTGCAGGAGAACTGCGTGACGCGTTACAGGATACAAATATCACAACGACGGATTTGCAGAATTTTGTAATCAAAGCGCTTGCCTATGTACAGGAAGACGAAAAGCGGTTCCTCGCTCACATACTACAGTCAGTGACGTTTCCTGCGGCCGAAGCAGAGCGGCTGGGCAAAGTAGCTGCGGCCGGGATAGCAGCTTTGGCGGGACGCCTTGCAGAGTTTCACGCTGGCGCTGTTACTGCGCTGAATCAATTGCTTTCAGTGCTGACAGCTCCCGCTGTTGAGCCAGTGATGAAAATAATTTTGGCCGATCCGAATGCGCTCGATAACTTCGCCGCCGCGATAAGCGCCGTACAGAACGACGAAACTCTACTGGAAAATATACAGAAGCAGGGAGAGGATCCAGCAAATATTCTGGCGGCAAGCACAAGTTTGTTGATCAAATGGTTTCCACCGGGGCAACAAGGAAAGGGGCCGGCGCTGGTAGGTTGTCTGAATGTGTTTGCGACTTTCGTCGAAACGGTGATGCGAGGTGACCTAGGGGACATTATTTCGACGGCTATTAAGGGAGCGTTTCAAGCGATTTTATCTGATCTGAAGGATGCGCTTTCTCAGTTGCTACCCACACGGGTCGATATTGGTTACGATTTTAAGACGTCATTAGGAGAATTTCCGAAGGACAACTACGTCTTTGCAATGGTGAACGGGGAAAGTCCCGAGGACCTTGTGATTAGCGCTAACGTCGCCGTGGATTTTATTTCCGGGACGCGGGACGTTAGCATCAAGGGATCTCTTAAGCCGTTTGAGATTTGGCTTGTAACTGAATCAATAAATATCGCGAAAATACTATTTAAAGCGGCGACGTTCGAATCCTCAAACGGATCAGTACCGAGCTTTCATGCCGAAGTGGACACAGTCGTTTTGGGGCCGTTGATGGATTTTATTAAGCCGCTCGAGGCGTGGCTATCACCCGATAGTGGATTTTATGTCAAGCCGACATCCTCTCCTGTGGGTCTGGATGTTGGTTATGAATATGATGCCGGGATAATGCAAGTCGGGGCGTTGCAGTTTATCAACGTTGACATAGGGGTAAGTGCACGGCTCCCATTTAATGGTGACGAGGCCGAATTTGACTTTCATTTTGCTGACAAAGATAAGCCATTTTTAATAGCGTATCCTCCATATGGAGGAGGTGGCTTTATACAACTCATTGCTAACGCTCAATCTATTAAGGGTTTCTCACTATCGTTTCAATTTGGGGCAGTTGTTGGAATTCAGTTCGGTCCTCTGGAGGCCCAAGGGCGGGTTACGGCAGGAGTTTTTTTGTCTGAGACGGAAAATGGTGGTCGAATTATCTCGGCATTCGTCGAGGCGGTTGGTGAAGGCAATCTCGCCTGCTTTAGCATCTGTGTTATGCTTGAGGTGGGGCTGACCACAGATTCGGAGGACGGCCATTCAAGGTTATACGGTTATACGGACTTTTCTTTTACGTTCAAGGCTGGTTTTATAGGGATAACTTTGGGCTTTAGAGCAGAGTATACTATCGCGGGCAGCGCGGGTTCGGGGCAGATGGCGGCAAAGCTTAGAAGTGGAGAGGCTAACGCTGCGGGAGCTGGGCTTTTAACGACCGACACAGCATCGGGTGTTGATAATCGTCGGCGATATAGTTCGTTGGTTCCACGAAAAGAATCGAATTGGGGTGATTATCGTAGATATTTAGCAATGGATCTCTTGTGATTGTTAAATTTATGAGTAAAACATTAGAAAGCGCGGACGTTTCGGTGGGAATTAATATTGTAACAATTCCCGACGGTTTGCGCGAGATATCGACGCGTGAATATGTCGCTCGCTTGAATGTGTACGTGACTCCGAACGTGAATCCGGCATCCGGAGCAGAAAAATACGATTTAATAAATTGGCCTGTTGTTGTGCGGTCGCTCGCAAAGCGATTGCGAGTTGCTGTGGGCCGTCTGCAGAAGAGCGGAGAGGTGTTAACTGTAGTGGAGGCGCGTTTCATTCCAGAGGTTCACAGTCCGGTAGGGAACAGCTTAGGGTTTGAAACGCAAGCCGAAGAACTCTGGAGGCGGATATTCGTCACTGGAGGAGCCGATCCGAAGGATGCGTTTGAGAAGTTGGTGGATGCAATTAGAGGTGCAGAGAAACAGTTGCTTTCTTTATCGGGCAAAGCAGCGGACGAGAGGTTCGGAGCGTATCGGCTTTATGAGATCGCGCGGGTGATTGACGCTATTAACACAGGGGCGACGGCTACAAATCTGCTTCGCCTGAGCCCTGAACTCTCGGGTTTGTTTAATGCCGCAGTGTTCGGCAGATTGCCGGGAACCCCGAGTATAGGATTTTGGAAGATGTTTCGGGAGTGGATGATTGGTGATACGTTGGGCTCTGATCCGGCAAGTCGGCTACTACGTGTGAATGCAAACAAGGCAGATAGGAAAGACGCTGGTGAACGGTCGGCAGCTAAAAAAGATGTAGTCCAGGAAATGCAACTGGCAGCGAAGCGACTCAAAGGAGAAATAGAAGGCAAAGGCGCAGATGACGACGCCAGGGAGACGAACGTCTCCAGTAGCATGGAGTTGATACGTCAATTTTTTCTGGAGCGGACTGGCGAGCAACGATTTTGGTGGTCGAATTCTGCAGGTCGCCAAGAGACAACTATACCACATGGCGAGACATTTCGAGGCGAGATCGAGCGTTTCCGAGAGTGTTGGAATCTTGACTGGCGACCCATCCCTCGGGACGAGAGCGAGGTCAAGAAGCGGGAGTACGACAACGCACCGCTGAGCAAGTATAGCGGTATTCAATGTGCTCCAAATTTGGCAAAGTTTCTCGGCTTTTCTTTAGACATAGAGATACCTCTGCCTGTGCTATTGAGCCTATGTCAATCTGGCGAAGGGGGACGTTCCTACGGAGTTATCAGAGTTGACTATGTGAACGAGGGGGAGGCACCGTCGGAATGGAACGTACCTATTATTGCAGACGGATTGTGGACGACGTTCGTTTATCGCCCACAAACTGACCCGATCGCAGCCTATTTCGGTCCTTGTCTAAAAAGTGAAGCTGCAGAATGTAAGCCAAGTACGGATGACTGTTTAAAGGAGGGCATGCTTGACCTCACGGTGAAACTATCTTCAAACACGCCACGCTTTGCTCTTCAAACTGTAGACGTTACTAACGCGGTAATCTCGTTGGACGAGGGCAGCAAGGAAGTTGTCAGTCGTAACGCTACGGGGCTTCCAACTGGCCGAATATCCACTGGGTTTCCTGACCTTCGAACACGTGGAATTGAGCTAATTGACAAGAGTGTTGAGAGTCAAACGATAAAGAACGCCATGCGTCAACGAGAAGCAATGCGTGCGCGAGATAACGGCGATGTTCAAATTGGAGACGCAGAAAGCTTGCTGCAAGGTTATCGGGTTGATGTGGCTTTGGCGCAAGCGGACGGAACATGGCGGGAGGCCGGTCGTTGGCGCCCATTAATGGCCAAAATTGTCAACTTCCGAGCTCTCTTACGAAATGGGCACTACGTCTATCGCGATATCCCCCAACAATTTCTGATGCTTCCAGAAGTACTTGACACCAGTCCGCGAGAAGAGGGGCATGCGCGTATGATGTCCGGGAGCAGTACTGTCGAAGCTCCAGCGCCCGACAAGCCAATCGATCCCCAAACCGGTAAGCCGGTGACCGTAACAAAAGAACAAACGGTTGCTTACAGTCAGATTGTAACTTGGGCGGGTCAGAGTCTTGGTGTTCCCGCTTCCAGTGAGCCGCCACCAGACAGTCCGGCCAATCTGGACGATCGAACTATTTGGCCTGATCCGAACACCGCCCTGGCCGTGGATATCGAAGTCAATCTACCGCTGGCTCCGGCCGCCCACAAAAGCGATTTACGATCGCCGCCTTTGCGAGAGGGGAGGGCCTACATGTTCGGCGTTCGCCTATGTTTCACGAATAATTGTGGCGTGATCTTCGAAGAAGCCTTAGGAAGGTATCTAGACCCAAGTCGGCCGATTGTACTCGGCGACGACGGAGGAAATCCATTTGAATACCGTCGTCGGGAAAAAATCCAAGCACCAGATGTACTTCTGCCGTGGAACGATCGGCTTGTCCGAGACAAACCCGCCCGCTGCCCGGGCGAAGAAGTCGAGACTTTAGTCGTGAGAAGCGGCGAGATTCTCGATACAAGTTCTGCTCAGCGTTTCCTAACTCCACCCCGGATTAGCTTTGATTTGTCTGAACAAGGAGGGGTATTTGATCAAAACGGGGACAAAAAGCCCGTGGGAGCATTCAGTAGCGGCACTTTTAGAATGAGTCTGGACGACCAAACTGGTGCTTTTCCCGTCGCTCGAAATGGAACTTGGGATTTTCCTAAATCACAGAACCCCGCAGATTCTAAGAAACCTCCAACGGAGTCTAGTCGCGGCTCAGTGGCAGTGCTTTCGGATATAGCGCGTCGACCAGAACAAGAATTCTATCCAGATCCACTGGCACGCTGCGCACTGGCTCGATTTTGTGACGTTGTCGATGGCGTAGTTAATAACATCGACGATTTCGGATCGCATTCCCCGCTTCTAGAATTTTGGAAGCAAACAGAAACCTCAAATCACGCCGGTCCAATTCTAATCGAGCTTCGAAAAGCTTCTCTCGAAGAAATGCCAACTCTGCGCGGCTGGATCGACGAGGGAGAGAAACATACCCTGGTGCCGCGACATCCCAGTGGATTCCAAGTTCGAGTTAATAGCCTTAGAATTTTGCTTAAGCCAGGGGAAAGCGTTTATTTGGAGATCTCCTCAGTGCCTGATGCAAAGACAGTTCTGGCGCAGCATGAAAATCTGCGATCAGTATTCGGAGCGATGAAGATGGGTCTGGATTCTCAGCGTAGGACAGGCAAAGTGGCATCACAAGATCTTGCAAAGATTGAAAGCGTGATGCAGCGCTTTTCAGGTTCTGACGCGGAGAGGACGTTGAACAATATACTGGAAAGTTCCCCGGTTCCTGATTTGCAGACTTCTCGCTATATCCGTCTAATACATGCGGTTCAGAAGCCGCTTGCTAAACCTTCATTTCCCGTAGCAAAGAGCGAATCAGTAACGAATTTGCGCTTCCATCCGGCAGTAATTCCGTTTATTGCGAGTAATGATACTGACGAAACCAAGAATAGTTGGTATGTGTTTGTTAATGAAAATTGTCAGAAGGATCCACTTCAATGGGCAAGCATTCCTGGCGGAACCACAACGTTTTTTGTAGGTGCTATTAAGGTAGACCGCCCAAGCACGGGCAAGGTTCGGTGCGATGGGAGATGGCGTGAATATGGACCTGACAGTGAGCGATATGATCCAAAGACAGCGACCTGGAGCTCGGTACCCCCTTTCCAATACGCGCTGCTTTTTGAGATTGAGAATATCTCTACTGACAAAACCTATCGTGATAAGGAGATTGATTTACTGTACGACGAAGCCGGCAATACACGTCTGAGACAGCTTTTCCATGTTTTCGCGAATACGAAAGCCAGGAAAATTTCTCTTACTTTGATTGCGACGTCGAGGTTTACGGACTATTACCCTGCGAAGGCGGGCAGCGAGAGTAAGGGTGGGATAGGACCATACGAGCTTGAGTCTTCGTCATTCGATGATTCGGCGGCTACGATTTGGATACCGGCAACGTCACGGCCAACGCAGCCGGAGATCGATCGCGTTATTCCGGTTTTTCATTGGGCAGCTGCTACTTCTAATGATCGAAAGGAGATTAGCTT
>JAFAIO010000422.1 GCA_019236675.1 Verrucomicrobiota bacterium | reverse complement strand
ATTTTGAACCGGCCCCGTTCACGATCGTAGCCGAACGCACCCGCCACTCGCTCGCCGTCTTTCAACAGGGTCACGATCGTGTGCTCCATGTACACATCGATCCCTTGATGGATCCCGTGATCCTGTAGCGTCCGAATCATTTCCAGGCCGGTTCGGTCCCCGACATGAGCAAGTCGCGGATATCGGTGTCCACCAAAGTTCCGTTGGAGGATTCTTCCGTCCGGGGTTCGATCAAACACAGCGCCCCAAGCTTCTAATTCGCGGACTCGAGCCGGCGCTTCCTTGGCATGAAGCTCAGCCATGCGCCAGTTATTGACGTACTGGCCGCCTCGCATGGTATCCGCGAAATGGACCCGCCAGTTATCCCGGTCGTCGACGTTAGCTAATGCCGCCGCAATCCCGCCTTCCGCCATCACGGTGTGCGCTTTTCCAAGCAGCGACTTGCAGACCAACCCCACTTTGACGCCCGCCGCAGAAGCCTCGATCGCTGCGCGCAACCCGGCGCCGCCCGCGCCGATCACGAGCACATCATATTCAAACGTTTCGTAGTTACTCACCGCAGATTTGGGTTCACCACAGAGGCACAGAGGACACAGAGTTAAAGATCCGCAGATTACTCTCAGGGTTTGACAGCACCGGTGAGATAAAAACACCTGTTACAATCAACGGGGTCTTTCCGTCAGCCGACCGCTTAACGCGACCCAAAAACGAAATCTGCGAAATCTGTGGATCTTTAATCTCTGTGTCCTCTGTGTCTCTGTGGTGAAATTTTAAAAGATTCTCCAATCGTGCCAGATGCCCATTGAACATAGGCGGACGTAGAGGTCGCTGAATCCGACCCAGAACAAACTCATCCAAGCCCAGAGCATATGGCGCCCGTTCAAACGGCTCACACAGGCATAACACTTGGCGTGGATCGGTTGTTTGGAGACTTCATCCAGGAATCCGCCAATCAAATGACGCAGGGAATGACACCCGAATGTGTAACTGCCCAGCAGAATCACATTGAGAGTGAGCACTATCGTACCTACGCCCAGACCGAAATGCCTGGCGCCAGACGGATCTGCGAACCAAAACGCGCTCCAGGCGTCATGGAGCAACACCAGAATAAAAAGCAGTGCTAGGTACAAAAAATAGCGGTGAATATTCTGCAGGATGAGCGGGAAAGAGTTTTCGCCTGGGTACCCGATACGCGGTTCACCAACGGCGCAAGCCGGAGGATCGGCCCAGAATGCTTTGTAATAAGCGCCCCGATAATAATAACAAGTGAGCCGGAATCCACCCGGCGCCCAAAGCACTAAGAGAGCCGGCGAAAACAGAAGCCAGGAAGGCCACCAACCTGGCTTCGGCCCAAAAATCGCATGCGGCGAATTCCCAAATAGCTCCGGCGAATAGAACGGAGACAGATAGTTCGCCCCGTTTTGATCCAACCAATAATGATTCCCCTGGAATGCCGCCCAAGTCGAGTAAACCAGAAAGGTCGCCAACCCTAGAAATACGAACAAAGGCTGAGTCCACCATGCGTCACGCCGCATGGTTGCACCAAATGCACGTCGCTTAGATGGAACCGTCGCCGAGGACATAAGATTTGCCCACGCAGCTCTGCACAGACTGTTAGGGGGGATTGCTTGCCCCTGTACATATCGATAGGACGCCCCCTTTTCAAGTACCGTTTGGCGTTCGGCGTTCGGCGTTCGCCGTTCGATCGTCCTCGATTCGGTTCTAAGGCCGGCAAAGCGCCGCCCGTCCCATCGCGTCATCAGAGCCACGGCGCTGTGGAGGGGAGCCGCTTCATCACATTGCAGCTCTATCAGTCGGCAGCGGGCGGCTCCCGGTAACGTCCCATGGTAACGCTTCACCCAGCGCTACTGTCTCAACGCGGTAAATCACGAGACAACCGATAGAACTGCCAAACCCTGCTCCTTTCCAATCGAGGAGGAGGACGAGAACGAAGCACCTTCGAGACCCCAAGCCTTTTTCCAGCCCCCTTGTCCTAACGATCATTCTTCATTCGTCGTCTCGACAAACCTACGTAACCCTAAACATACCCGGACGAGCGGAACTCGTCCCTATCGCAGCCCCACGAACAGGAGATCACGATGACCCAGACGACGTCCGCAAGCCCCACGACGACCAGACCCGCCTTTTCCAAACCGCGTCTCGAACGAATGCACCAAGTCTTATCCGGTTACATCGATCGGAAAGAGATGCCCGGCCTCGTCGCACTGGTCAGCCATCAAGACGATGTTCATGTCGAAACACTCGGCACTTTGTCGTTCGACCACTCCGGCCCGATGCGGACGGACACCATCTTTCGCATCGCTTCTCTCGCGAAACCAGTAACCGCGGTCGCAGCCATGGTTTTGATCGAAGAATGCCGGTTACGCCTCGACGAATCAATCGAACCCTGGCTCCCCGAACTCGCCGACCGCCAGGTACTGCGATGCTTATCCGGACCACTCGATGATACAGTCCCCGCACGGCGCCCCATCACCGTCCGTGATTTGCTCACATTCCGGATGGGATTCGGTAGCGTGATGGCGCCGCCGGATACTTATCCCATCCAAAAATTGATTCGTGAATACCGGATCGGCGGTGACGGTCCACCTCGCCCCTCGCAAGCGCCTGGCACAGACGAATGGATCCGGAGACTGGGTTCACTGCCGTTAATGGCCCAACCCGGCGAACGCTGGCTTTATCACACCAGCTCCGATGTGCTCGGCGTCTTGATCGGAAGGGCGTCAGGGCAATCTCTCGGAGCCTTTATGCGAGAACGGATCTTCGATCCGCTTGGAATGAAAGACACCGGGTTTTATGTACCCCCCGACAAGATCGATCGTTTACCCGGGTGTTACGGGTTCAATCATCAGACGAACACAGACGACGTGTACGATGATCCAGCTAAAAGCGCTTGGGCATCTCCACCACCGTTGGAATCGGGCGGCGGCGGTCTGGTATCAACGATGGACGATTTTTTCACCTTTTACCGGATGTTGCTGAACAAAGGCCGGCACAGAGACGAACAGATCCTTTCCCGCACCGCAGTCGAAGTGATGACCTCGGATCAGGTCACTCCTGAACAACGTGTTGGAGCCGAGATGTTCTTCGGCGATTTTCGCAGCTGGGGTTTTGTCATGTCCGTCGATATCCGGCGCGACGACCTATCCCATAACCCCGGTCGATTCGGTTGGGACGGCGGGACCGGCACCACGGCGTACGTAGATCCGACCGAGGACATGATCGGCATCCTGTTTACCCAACGCATGATGGACTCACCGGAACCGCCAAAAGTATTTGGCGATTTCTGGACCCTGGCATACGGAGCGCTGACCTAGACCTCGCGCAAAGAAACCGCAACCACACAAGAATGAGGGCCTCGCGCAGAGGACGCAAAGGACGCAGAGGAAAAGGAATCATACCGAAGAATGAAGATCCCGAATGTTTGTGCGCCAGACTACGCTGTGCGCATACATAGCTCCGTAGGAGCCGCATCTTTATAGCAAACGACACAAAAAAGCGAGCCGAGCTCCGTAGGAGCAACATCCATTAATTGGCACATTGGTCAGGTGTAGGTACGCGCTTTTAGATGCCGCTCCTAACGGAGCTAATCGCGTATGAACTGACGTTGCTATAAAGATTTTGCTCCTACGGAGCTATCCCTTTTTGCCCTTGGCCCGAGGCCCTCGTCTCTTCTCTTCTCTCCCTCTGCGTCCTTTGCGTCCTCTGCGCGAGGCCTTGTCTTCTTCCGTCTCGCCTAATGGGTAAGGACCTTAAACGCGTGGGTCCAAAGGTTCTGGCGAAAACCTGGAAGACACCAAAGGATGCACAACGGTTCCAATGCTCGCGCGGCGATGATAGTACCACAGTCAAAAGGTTCCCAACCAAACTGCTGGATAACATCGGAAACCACTTTTTTGGCAGCCTCATCGTTCCCGCAGTAGAACATCGTGGGAACACCCTGTTCGTAATGCGGATTGATCATTTGACCGGCGCCAACGCTGTTAAACGCTTTCACCACGTGCGTCTCCGGGATCAACGCCTGTAGCTGTTCCGCCGCCGATTCGTTCGGACCGGTCGTGAATTCGAGCACACCATCAACCGGCGGTGAATCCGTTATCGGGTTGGTGGCATCGATCAACGTCTTTCCTTTGAGATTGGCCGGGTCAGCCAATCGGATAACCTGCTCCACCACTAGGCCTAAAACCGCCAACACGATCAGTTCGCCAAAACTGGCTGCTTCGGCAAAGGTTCCCGCGGTTGCTCCCGGTGTCTCCTTTACCCAGTTTACGACTTCCGGTTTCTTGGGGTCCCGAGTCCCCATCATCACTTGATGACCATGTTTCAAAAAGCCTGCTCCCAAAGTTTGCCCTACATCTCCTGAGCCTAAGATTGCGACTTTCATAATTGATCCTCCACAGAATGTTCGCCAAGGTACCAAGCCAACAAAACAAAACAATTCACAACAAGATCGCGAAGACCACGAAGACAATCCGATATCCAAGGCAGGTTTGATTTTTGTGGAGCGCTGCCTTCCCGCGGCCGCGGGACGAGGTCGACGGTCGGAACCATGCTCCGTTAATCGAGCAAGACTTGAACCCTGATAAGCTTTTATCTTTGCGACCTGGCAGGGTGTTGTTTTTGCTTTTGCTGCGTGATACAGTGGTATCACGATGAAAACTGCTTCGGTTCGTGATTTGCGCAATTCCTTTGCCCGAATCTCTCGCTGGCTGGAGGCAGGTGAGACCGTTGAGGTGACAAAGCGGGGCCGTACCTTTGCCCGAATCGTGCCCGCAATGGAACGCAAAAAAAAGAAGACTCCTAAACCGGATATTATGGCCCGGCTGCGGGCGGATTTCGGCGATCTGTTGATTTCCGACGAAACTTACGAAGAACTGATCCAACCTGACCGACTTTGACCTGCCGCGCCCTCGTGTCCGCCCTAGTTCTGGAATAAGGGACGAAGGCGAAAGGCCTGGTGGAAGCGAATTTATGGCGGTTGCATATCCAGACACGAGTTTTCTGTTTAGTCTTTACCTGCCTCGGACCTCTTCCGTAGACGCAGCGCGTGTTTTCTCCGAACTGGACGGCCCCCTACCCGTCAGTTCATTGCTGTTGTTCGAATTCGAAAATGCGGTCCGACTGGCTACTTGGCTCCATCGACAAGACAAGTGTAAGGGTTTTCCGGTTCAAGTGGCGCAAACCGCTCTGGCGCGCCTGGATTCCGATTTGGATGATGGCGCCTTGGAACTCGTCTTTTGTGATTACGGCCTGGTTGTGGATCGCGCCCGGAAAATATCGAACACACACACCTGGAGAACCGGACATCGGAGCATCGACGTCCTTCATGTCGCCACCGCCCGCTATCTGAGAGCGCGGCGCTTTCTTACCTTTGACGACAAGCAAAGAAAGCTCGCCGAAGCGGAAGGACTGTTGCCTCTTTAGCCGCTAACAAGCGCGGGCATTTGCCAGCACGAATTGCTTAAACTGTTCTACCACAGCACGCGCCGCTTTTTTTCGCCAGACCAAAGCGATTTCGGAGATCGGAATCTTATCGCGAACCTTGCAGCCGGTGACCGCTGCTTTGCTGTTCTTAACCGCGGACACGGGCAACAGCGAAATACCCGCGCCTGCTGCCACCAAGGAGATCAAGGTCGGCATTTCCCCGGCAACCTGCGACACCGATGGTATTACCCCCGCCCGGTTAAGAATCCCCAACACGAAATCGTGAAATCCAGGAGCGTGCGGCCGATCGTAGAGCACGTAGGTCTCATTAGCGGTTTCGCGCAGCCGAACGCCGGATTTACGCGCCAGGGCGTGGGATGACGGAACGACGAGCACAAAGTCTTCTCGATGGATTGGCGCGACGTCCAGGTTCGGTCCGGTGGCAAAGGGCATTCGCAGAAAACCGAGATCAATCGAGCCTTCTTCCAACATCGGCCCTTGATCAGCCGTAAGAATGTTGCGCAGCGAGAATTCGACGAGCGGATTGAGCGTCCGGTATTGATTGATCAGGTTAGGAATCAGGTAAGTCCCGGCCGTCGAAACAAAGCCCAGACGTATCACCCCGAGTTTTCCGTGGGCTGCTAGCCGCGCGTTTTGGATCCCCTGTTCCAATTGGGCGAGGCCAGCGCTCGCCTCTCTTTGAAAGGCGGCACCCGCCGCGGTCAGCGCCGTCTTTCGCCGATCTCTTTCGAAGAGTTTGACTCCCATCTCCTCTTCCAGCGCCTGGATCTGCAGGGTCAGAGCCGGTTGGCTGAGATGCACAATTTCTGCCGTGCGGCTGAAGTTCAGTGTCTTGGCCAGCGAAAGAAACGAACGAATGTGCCGGAGTTCCACCAAGGGAGCTTATTTGGTTTCCTTATAACCGGCTACAACCGAATTAAATTTTAAGAGGGTACGGTGTGATTGGGTCGGAGGGAACCTTCTACCACCTTGAGCCGTCAATGCGCGAGTAGACCGACTCAGCCCGTACCCTACGGGACGGGTCTTTCTTAAACCTTTCCAGGCAGTAAACTGGCTGGCTACTTTCACTTCGTCCCTTCGGGACAACAAGGACGTGCCGGAGCTCCAAGAGGCTTATTTGGTTTCCTTATAAGTGGGTATATGGAATTCAATTTCAAAAGCGCTCCGAGTACAGTGATGACTAAGCATCAGCTTAATTTGGAGATTCGAACATGACCTTAAATCGCTGTAGAAAACATTATTCACGTCTATTCGCGTCCATTCGTGGTTGTCTCTTCGCCGCTAGCTCACTGGTTCTCGCCAGCTCTGCTTTAGCAGCGCCCGCTATCAAGAACGTGGTCTTGGTCCACGGCGCCTTCGTGGATGGATCAGGTTGGGAACCCGTTTACGACATCCTGACAAAAGACGGGTACAACGTTACTCTGGTTCAGGAGCCGCTTACTTCATTGGAAGACGATGTTGCCGCTACTCGCCGCGTCCTTGATAGACAGGACGGTCCTACCGTCTTGGTTGCTCATAGCTACGGCGGAACCGTGATCACCGAAGCGGGTAATCATCCCAAAGTGGCAGCATTGGTCTATATCGCCGCTCATGCGCCTGAAGTGGGTGAGACCGAAGCCGGTAACGGCAAAAGATTTCCCAACAGCAGCCGGCCGCTGATCAAAACTGCAGATGGTTTTCTACTTTTAGATCCCAACTACTTTCCTCAAGATTTCGCTGCTGATTCGCCGGCTGCTCAAGCCGATTTCATGGCTCACGCGCAGATGCTTACCGCAGCCAAGGTTTTCACTACACCGGTCACCAACCCCGCGTGGAAGACCAAACCCAGCTGGTACCTGGTCGCCAAAGACGACAAGGTGATAAACCCCGACCTGGAACGGATGTATGCCGAACGTGCACACAGCCATAAAGTCGAGGCGGAAGGAGCCAGCCACGCGGTCTACATTTCACACCCCAAGGAAGTGGCGGCGTTGATTGAGGAAGCCGCGCAGCATGCCACGCCCTAGCGGCAAACTGGCGAACCAGAGATCGATTTAACTAACTACCATCGGCACCGTAAGAGCATAATCTTGATACTTGATATGAATACACCACAAGAACCCAAACAACCGGCCGCTTCAGCCGGACCCACAAACGATCTGTATGTGACCAAAGTCACCGCCACCGGAGGCCGTCACGGCCAAATCAGGAGCCACGACGGGCTGCTTGATCTGAAACTGGCGTTACCCCGTGAACTCGGCGGCAAAGGAGATGCCACCAACCCGGAGCAGCTCTTTGCCGGCGGCTATTCCGCCTGCTTCGAAAACGCGCTCCTACGCGTGAGCCGGGAGGCCGGAATAAGATTTGCGGATCCAGACGTCGAAGTCACGGCCGAAGTCGGTATCCGTCGGAATGACGCGGGCACTTTCGTGCTATCCGCCGCGCTCGCGATAGTCATCACCGGAATCGACCAGAAAAAGGCCGAAGACCTGGTTGAGTCTGCCCACAAAATCTGCCCCTACTCCAATGCAATTCGCGGCACCGTCGACGTGAAGACAACGGTTTCGGTTCGCTGAAACTAAATAACCGCGAATGGAACAGATTCACCACAGAGGCACAGAGAACACAGAGATCGCGGACTACACAGATTAAATTCAAACTCGTCTGTTTTCGCGACTTCAAGAGATACTAATCATAGGGCGAGCCCGTTTAGTCCCGAACGCTCAGTCGGCACTCAAATCGTGATCTGTGTAATCTGCGGATCTTTTCCTCTGTGCACTCTGTGTCTCTGTGGTGAAATCTTTCTCCGTTCGCGGTTTAAAAAAGCGATGATCAATCAACCTCAAGAAACCGGGGCCAAGTCTTGGACGACACGACGAGAGGAAAAACGGCGCCGTACCGAGAGTGTTCAGCCCTGGCTGAAGGGGCCGATCCTGACTCCGGAGAAAGTCGTCGACGCGCTCGAATTACTTCTGAAGAGCGGTGACCGCGTTGTCTTGGAAGGTGACAATCAGAAGCAGGCAGATTTCCTTTCCCGATCGTTGGTGAAAGTCGATCCGAAGAAGTTGCACGACTTGCATCTGATCATTTCGAGCATTAGCCGGCCGGAACACCTGACGCTTTTCGAGCTCGGGATCGCGAAGAAAGTCGATTTCTCCTTTGCCGGACCTCAAAGCCTGCGGCTCGCGCAATTACTCGAAGACGGCAAGATCGAGGTCGGGGCAATCCATACTTACGTTGAGCTGTATGCGAGATTGCTGATCGATCTCATACCGGATGTAGTGCTGGTTTGCGCGGAACGAGCTGATGAGCAGGGCAACCTCTATACCGGGCCCAACACTGAAGACACACCGGTCATCGTTGAAGCCGCGGCCTTCCACGACGGTATCGTTATCGCTCAGGTCAACCAGATCACAGACCAATTGCCACGAGTCGATATCCCGGGGTCATGGGTGGATGTAGTGGTTCAGGCCGATCGTCCGTTCGCGTTAGAACCGTTGTTCACCCGGGATCCGCGCAAGATCGATGACCTGCAAATTCTAATGGGAATGATGGTCATCCGAGGGATCTATGAACGACACAACGTCCAATCGCTCAATCACGGCATCGGCTTCGGCACCGCCGCGATCGAACTGCTTCTCCCCACCTATGGCGAATCGCTCGGACTAAAGGGAAAGATTTGCCAACATTGGGCATTGAACCCGCACCCAACCCTGATCCCGGCCATCGAAAGCGGTTGGGTCAAGAGTGTTCATTGCTTCGGGAGCGAAGTCGGCATGGATGACTATATCGCCGCTCGCCCGGATATTTTCTTTACCGGTCGAGATGGCAGGCTGCGCTCTAACCGGGTCCTTTGCCAGTTAGCCGGCCAATACGCCGTCGATGCGTTTGTTGGATCGACTCTACAAATGGACGGTGACGCGAACTCGTCGACGGTGACTAAAGGCCGGTTGGCCGGTTTCGGTGGTGCACCCAATATGGGACACGATCCGCACGGCCGGCGTCACGCTTCGCCGGCCTGGCTCGATCTTATCCCGTCGCCAAGCCCGATCGCTCGTGGACGGAAGCTCGTGGTTCAGGTCGTCGAAACCTTCCATAGCGGCGCTTCTCCCGCATTCGTTGAGACCTTGGATGCGGTTGCTGTCGGCCAAAAAGCCGGGATGCCAATCGCTCCCGTTATGATCTACGGCGATGACGTCAGCCATGTCGTAACTGAGGAAGGGATCGCTTACCTCTACAAAGCCGAAGGCCAAGAGGAACGCCGCCGCGCGCTCGCTGCCGTTGCTGGTGTCAGCCCAATCGGCCTGAAAGCGAAGCCCGCAGAAACCGCGGCTCTCCGCAAAAGAGGAATCGTGGCCTATCCTGAAGACATCGGTGTACACCGTCTCCAAGCGAACCGATCGTTGCTAGCCGCGCGCAGCATGGAAGACCTCGTAGCCTGGTCGGGCGGCCTTTACACCCCTCCCCCAAGATTCAAGAGCTGGTAAAAATGGACCGCGAATGGATCCGCCGTCGCTGAACTCAACAATGCTAAGACTCATAAACAAAGCTATGGCGGACAGGCTACGAATTGACGCGAATAAAAAGGCGCCGCCTCACGTGGACCGTGCCTTCCCGCGCCCGTGGGACGGGATCGAAAAGCGGTCGGCGCCCGTCGAGCGCTGCCTTGCTTCCGCCTCCGCTTCGCTATGGTGCGAAAAGTGCGAGGCCGATGAGGGACCGCCACCCGTTGATCATTGTACGTTACTCGGTACACTGGCCAGACAAGCGTTGATCGCTGAAGCAGAGCTCACCCCCAAACCCGGTCTAGTCGATCAACGTGGACCAGGCGCACACACGGATCTGTCTCTCCCCCTCATGACAAGATCCGCGTTCGCCATCGAACCCTTCATCCGTCGCATGGCCTTCCAATCTATGAACGAACACCCGAGCCCGCGTCTCCGGGCAACGCTAGCTGCAACCGGCAGAGCGGCAGAAACCGCGATGCTGCGGGCCACTAACGGCAGCAACACGCACAAAGGCGCCATTTGGACCTTAGGCCTGCTAGCCGCGGCAGCAGCGATCGGCAGGGATGAGCTTCTGCTCATCCGGGGACGTAACACCGGCCGATTTAACTCGGATCTCGTCCCTATCGCAAGAACCGCCGCCCTAATCGCTTCCTTCGAAGACTCCCACGAATTGCCGCCGAACGCCGAACACCGAACGCCAAACGCCAACTTGTCCGGCATAGCCGTGGCGGCGTCGAAACGCCAAACGCCGAACGCCAAACGCCGAACGCCGAGCGCGTCTCTCTCCCACGGCCAGATCGTCGCCAACAGATTCGGAGTCACCGGCGCACGTGGTGAGGCCATCAAAGGTTTCCCGCATATTATCGAGGTGGGCTTACCGATGTTGCGCGCCGGGCGCAGAGCACATGCCCCTGAACCGATCGCGCGTCTTGATGCCTTGCTCAGCATCATGTCTCGGCTCGATGACACCTGTTTGTTGTACCGAGGCGGTAAAGCCGCTCTGCAAGCCGCCCAACAGGGAGCCGCAGCCGTGCTCGCCGCCGGCGGCGCCGGCACATCGCGCGGCCGAGAACATTTGTCCACCCTAGACAACCGATTGCTTGAACTAGGTGTTTCACCCGGCGGAAGCGCCGACCTGTTAGCGGGCACTCTCTTTCTGGACGCTATTGAACGGCGCCAAACCCAGATGTGGATGTCCGAGATGAACGAGCGAAGCCTCATCAATCCCGGTTTTGAAATCCTGGCTCCGGAGGAGCCGCATCTTTATAGATAAAATGACAAAAACACGGCCAGCTCCGTCAGGAGCGACATATAAACGGTCGGTTCGCCGATGGTGGTTAAACCAAACATCAGATGTCGCTCCTATCGGAGCTAAACGCGTTTTGTTTGATCGAGGCTATAAAGATTTCGCTCCTCCGGAGCTAAGCCGCAGCAGCGCGAAAATCGCCACACCGATAACAAGCGCGCCCGAATACGCTAAACAATGCCTAACCGTCCGACCTTCGTGAACTTCGTGTCTTTGGGGTGAAATTATGGAACAATTCGAATTTAACTATCCGGCTAAACGGAAGATCCCAAAACGAGCACATGTCGGTGTGGTCGGATCCGGTGATCTCGAAGTATTGCTGGAGCCAATCGACAGCCCCACCGCCTCGGTCCGGATCCGAACCAGCGTCGACGGCTTCAAAACCACGTGGAAAGCAGTGCTAGACCGCTTTTTTGGCCGATACGACGGAGCCGTTCACATCGAGATTAACGACGCGGGCGCCACTCCCGGCGCTGTCTCCTTGCGGCTACAACAAGCAGTGGAAGCAAGCGAATCATGAGTAGTGCAATCTCTTCGCGAGAATATCTCCAGCGTCGCAGCTTCATCGAGCTCGACGCGCGTACACGCGCCAAGTCTCTCTTCGATTCACGAACAGACCGCGAATTGGCCGGTCCATTCGATCGGATCGAATCGCCCTGGTTACCGCTGCAGGGCGTCACACCTCAAGCAGATGACGGTTGTATTGTCATGCGAGGAACCATTGGCGGACGTCAGGCGGTGGTTATTGCATTCGATGGCGCGTTTCAGGGAGGTGGCATCGGCGAAGTTTCCGGAGCCAAATTGACCTCTGCCCTCGATCTGGCCTGTCGCGACAGCCAGGAGGGTAAGCCCACCAGCGCGGTGTTACTCCTGGAGACCGGCGGTGTCCGCCTGCAAGAAGCCAACCTCGGCCTGGCTGCCGTTGCAGAAATCATTTCTTCGATTATCGCCCTCCGCCAATACGCACCAGTCATCTCGGTGATTGCCGGACCGATCGGTTGTTTCGGAGGAATGTCGTTAGCTGCGGGTGTCTCCAGTTATATCGTGATGACACCCGAAGGGCGCCTTGGCTTGAACGGTCCGGAAGTAATCGAAGAAGAGTCAGGGGTTGAAGAATTCGATGCCAGCGATCGTTCCCTCATCTGGTCAATCTACGGCGGCCAACAGCGATATAACCAAGGCCTCGTCGATGTCCTGGTTGATGATGATGCCAACCAGATGATCGAAACGGTAAGGGATCTGATCGCGCAAGGAATCCCTGAGGTCCATCGGAGCCAGCAGGTCGATCTCTACCGATCCCGCATCACCGCGCTTGATACTTCCACCCAATGGGACCCAGCAGTCGTCTTGTGGAGCGCTGCCTCGCTTGCGAGGCCGACCGGTCGGGACCAAAGACCGACCGACGACAAAAAGGAGCACCACCAATGAGCAACTTCACCGGAATCCGCGGACGAGTCTGGTTCAAAGCCCTCACTGGCCAGGAAAAATCAATGCCAGGCGATCTGTCTTCGGTGCTGGCCACTGACGTGTCAATCGGCGACGAGAACGCCCGATTCCTCTGCGTCGTACCTGATCCCGACAGCCGCTTTCCTTGTGCCCGTCACGGCGAGGTCGGCCTTGAACAAGCGTATACGTTAGCCGCACGAATCCGGGAAGTCATCGCCGCGGATCGCTCTGGCAAGAAACGTCCGATCATCGCGATCGTGGATGTGAAAAGCCAAGCCTACGGCCGGCGCGAAGAAATCGCAGGAATCCATCTGGCGGCAGCCGAAGCCGCAGACGCTTATGCCACTGCGCGGTTTGCCGGTCACCCGCTGATCACGCTCATCGTCGGACAAGCAATCTCCGGTGGATTCCTCACTCATGGTTACCAAGCCAACCGGCTTCTGGCCTTTGCTGACGACGACGTCTTGATCCACGCGATGCACAAAGAGCCCGCTGCCCGCATCACCCGGCGAACCGTTGCTCAGTTGGAGGAATTGGCTAAGAGCGTAACTCCGCTCTCATACAACATACGCGATTACGCTAAACTGGGCCTGCTCTATAGGTTGCTGCCCGTATCAAACCTGGAAGCTCCATCACCGGAGGAAATTTCGCTGGTCCGCAACGCCATAGTTGAGGCGATCGCCGACACACGCAAAGGACCAACTGATCTGCGGAACCGTTTCGAATCCGCCGATGCCCAGATCGCCAGAAAAGCGACCCGCCTCATCCGAGCCCGCCTCGCAGAACAGTGGAACCAATAGACCTCCCGGTATGCCCTCAAAGACCGAATTAACCGCGAATGGACGCGAAGACAAAAACAAGAAATCTAACCGCAGCCCCGGAAGTCTCCGGGGTAAAATTACACAGAACGAGTCGCGCCATTGCCAAGCGGAGGCAGATTGACCAGATTACAAGAGGCAAACGGGCGCGAATCGGCACCAGTGGTTGGTCTCTTATTCGCGTTCATTCGTGTCCATTCGCGGTTAGTTTTTAATCTTCTGTCTCTGGAATGAACTTTCGGTCGATTCGTCCTCATTACCTTCTCAAGGTCGATACCGCCGCAATCTCCTGCGGTAGCAACTCGTTCGATGTGAGTGTCCCGGCATCAGTTAGGCGAGAACTTGAAGAAACCAACTTTGTCGTTGTCCGTCGAGGCGTGGTCACGGAAAACTGGGTGCCGATCGGTATCCGCGGCCACCAACGTTCCCAAAGATGGGCGGCCTGGTATCCACGTTACGCGATCCAGGGAATTGTTAAACCGATGGACCTATTGACTCAGGTCGACACCATGAACGACCAGGACGTCTCCCCTGCTCGCCGCGCGTTCAAATCATTGAAGAAAGCCTGGCAATGGTTCACTTACCCCTGGGGACCAGCAGGCAGCTTTGGGTTTGAGGTCGCTACCGGAAAGCAAACAACAACGCCGCTAAGCGATCTCGACGTTGTGATCTATGCAGACGAATCATTGTCGCGCAGGGATGCTCAACGGCTCCTCGCTTCTGCCGATGATCTTGAAGTAAGACTCGATATCCGCGTTGAGACTCCTATCTGCGGTTTTTCTCTAACCGAATACGCAACCTCGCCAACCAAAACGATTCTGCTCCTGACCGTTGCCGGGCCGATCCTTGGCGATGACCCGTGGAGCAAGAAAGACTGCCTTAAGTAACCGGATGAACTTCGCGCCTTCCCCCTCGTGCTCGTGCTCGTCCTCGTGCTCGAATATTTGGTATGGGCTCCTGTCCCGAAGGGACTGAATGAAAGTAGCCAGGTACGAAGTGCCTGGTACCCTGAAAAAGAAGTTCCGTCCCGTCTTGTCCGCCATAGCCAGGATGGCGGCGCAGGAAGGGAACGGTATGATGATTGGCCAATACGCTCTGCGACCATGGGCGGTGAATGCAACCTATCACCCATCAGGCTCTCTACGGGACGGGTCGTGTTTTGGACACAGCCCAGGCAATAAATTGCCTGGCTACTATCATTGCATCCCTTCGGGTCAGCGAATCGGTCTGGCACTTATCCGCAAGATCCATCCGCGCCTAACGCCATGAACATCGCCCTACTATTCCCTGGTCAAGGATCGCAAAAACCGGGGATGTTGCATCGTCTACCGGACCATCCGGCGGTTCAACGGACAATAGAAGAAGCGAGTGCTGAGCTCGGATACGATGTGCTCACATTAGATTCGCCGGACAACCTACGTTCTACGATACCTGTCCAACTGGCTCTTCTAACCGCTGGAGTTGCAGCAGCACGTGCCTTAGAAGCGGAAGGCGTAGTTCCAGAGGCCGTAGCTGGTTTATCCGTAGGAGCGTTCGCTGCCGCCGTCCATGCCCGAGTGTTAACCCTGTCCGACGGTATTCGCTTGGTAAAACAACGCGCCGAATTGATGGAGCAACGCTCACCGGAAGGTTATGGCCTCACAGCAATTATCGGATTAAACGAGGACCAAGTCACTGCTCTGATCCGCGAAGTGGACACACCCGACACCCCTGTCTATCTCGGCAACGTGAATTCCGCCGACCAAATCGTCATCACCGGTTCTTTCGAGGGCATGGAAAAAGTATCGAGCGCAGCCCTCCAATCCGGCGCCCGCAAAGCAGAACGACTAGATGTCGCTGTCCTTTCACACTCCCCTCTCTTACAACCGATCGCCGACGCTCTGACGCAAACTCTTCAAAAGATTCCGTTGCATCCACCTCGCACGGTTTATGTCGGCAACCTAAGAGGACGAGCATTACGCAACCCGGAAGACATCGCATGGGATCTGGCAAACAACATCGCCCACGCTGTTCGCTGGTACGAAACAACCATTGTTCTGCAAGAATTAGGGTGCACCCTCAGCATCGAGACCCCACCCGGCCATGTCCTAACCAATCTTGCAAAACAATCGATCCCGGATGTGAAGAGCCTCGCTCTCGCCGACAGTTCCCTCTCATACGTGGTCCGACAAGCCATTCTTAACAGGAGCTAAGCCGACTCCGCCCCGTCTCCCCCTTTAGCTACGTCGGCCAGGCTAGAGGGCGCGTAGGAAAATCTTAAATCATTGCTTGTCAGAACCTGTAAATCTCTTACCTCTGCGGCCTCTGTGTCCTTCTGTTCAAATCGGTATTTGTCTTATGCCTTTGCGCCTTTGCGGCTTTGCGTGAGATTTTTCCGTCTCTGTGTTCTTCTGTGAAACCGAATGAAACGGCGAACCACCATTCTCCCGCTTCTAATCTGCGCACTATTTTTGGCCGGCGCGCTCGATCGCATTGACACCGTATCCGCGGCCACTCTTTCCGGACCTGCGGGCTGGGGCAATCCAAATCGCCCTTGGGGTATACGACCGCAAGTGACGGATGCGGATCGGGTGCTG
>JAFAIO010000361.1 GCA_019236675.1 Verrucomicrobiota bacterium | reverse complement strand
TTGACGCCGGTAATAACCCTGGTTTTAACGGCCCTGAAAGACGCCGGCGATTTTGCGGTTAATGGTGCTTTTTCGCTGCCTAAATCAATCCGTTGGGCGAACTTTTCGGAAGCGTGGCAGACGGGAGTAGGAAACTACTTCTGGAACAGCGTCATTGTTACCGCCGTCAAGGTACCAATCGGTATCCTGATCGAATCTATGGCGGCTGTTGCGTTGACCCACATGCAGTTCCGCTGGGCGAACAAGGTTTTTGTCTACGTACTGGTTGGGCTCATCGTGCCGATGCAAATGACATTGGTTCCTTTGACTCTCCTGATGAATGCGCTGAACCTGATCGATACGCTGACCGGCCTGATCATCCTTTATATCGGATTTGGGGTACCGTTTGGGGTGCTCGTCATGCGTGGCTATTTTCGGACGTTACCGCCGGCGATTATTGAAGCGGCGCGAATCGATGGGTGTTCTTGGTTCCGGATCTTCTATCGAATCGCTTTGCCTCTGGCGTTACCCGCGGTGGTCTCTCTGTGCATACTCGACGGAGTTGCCACCTGGAACGAATTTATCTTGGCGCAGATTTTCTTGCGATCGGATGAACTTCGGACGTTGCCTCTCGGCCTCGTCCAATTCAGCACCCAATTTTCCACCCAATATGACCAACTCGCCGCCGCCGTCCTGATTTCGGTAGCGCCGGTGATGTTAGTCTTTCTCCTGTTTCAACGCTATTTCGTTGCCGGCATGGGAGGCGCCGTTAAGTAGCCCAAAATCACAACCTGACCCAGAACACCAACAACAGACCCGCGTGAGACTCGTCCGGATGACAAATGACAAATTGTTTTTCTGTCATCTGTCATTTGTCATCTGTCATTAAGATCACCGAGCGAGTACCGAAAAGTTAAATCGCATGGACCCAATCTTCATTCCCGACCCAGCCAAGAGAGTTCGCGTCATTCTGAATACTGACGCTAAAAACGAAGCGGACGATCAGTATGCGATCGTTCATACTATCCTAACTCCGATGTTTGATCTGCATGGGATCATCCCCGCGCATTTCGGCGATCGGCGGGGGCCGGGCAGTCTTAAAGCCAGTCATGATGAGGTTCTTAAGCTGCTCGAGCTAATGGAACTGCAGGGACAAGTGCCGGTGTTCGCAGGTGCAACCAAAGGGTTACCTGATGAAAAGACACCGGCTCCTTCAGAGGGCTCTGCTTTGATCATTCGTGAGGCGCTGAAAGACGATCCCCGCCCGTTGCATGTCGCTTTTCTTGGACCGCTCACTGATATGGCTTCTGCCTTATTGGAAGAACCGGCAATTGCTGAGCGCACCGTTCGGGTAGTCTGGATTGGCGGCGACCGCTGGCCAGTCGGAGGTTGGGAGTTTAATCTCTCCAATGATGTTGCGGCCGCCAATGTCGTTTTCCGTTCAAAGCTCGAGGTTTGGCAGTTGCCCAGCCCGGTTTACAAGAGAATGGCGGTCAGCTATGCGGAGCTGGAACAGAGAGTTTACCATCAGGGTCCGTTAGGAAAATATCTGGTCGAGCAGCTTATCGACTGGAACAACAAGTATCATCGTCATGGTCCGATCGAACACCGGTCGCTGGGAGATTCCCCCGCCGTTGGGGTAATGATGTACGAAGACTGCGGCAGCTATGATTGGGTTCCGGCGCCTGAGTTTAACAGTGAGATGAACTACGTACACACCGGAAAATATCGGCCGATCCGATTGTATCACACGGTCGATCAGCGTTTCATCCTGGAAGACTTCTTCGCTAAACTGACTCGGTTCACGCAGGCGAAATTGGTCCAGTAAAACCCATAAGAACGCCGGCAATTGTCCCGTAGGGACAAACGCTCCTAGACCACAAAATCCACCGAAAACCCGACTATGAAGAGCGAGCAGAAGATCGTGTTAGGCGTGATCGTCGGGAACCGAAACTTTTTCCCTGACAGCCTGATCACGCAAGGACGGCAGGATGTTCTTAGCGTCTTGAACGAACAAGGCATCGATGCTGTGATTCTTGACGAACAAGCCACTAAACTTGGCGCCGTTGAGACCTGGGCGCATGCTCAAAAATGTGCGGCTCTTTTCGACGAGAACCGGCATCGTATTGATGGAATCCTGGTTGTCCTCCCGAACTTTGGAGACGAGAAAGGTATTGCCGACACGATTAAGCTGTCTGGACTCAAAGTGCCGATTCTGGTTCAGGCCTACCCTGACGACCTGTCAAAATTCGCCGTCGAGTTCAGACGCGATGCTTTTTGCGGAAAGATATCAGTTTGCAACAATCTCTATCAATATGGCTATCCATTTAGTCTCACCGAGCTGCATACGGTTCATCCGCTAACAGACTCGTTCCGCGCGGACCTCAAGAGATTTGCGGCGGTGTGCCGAGTGGTTCGACGCCTGAAAGCCGCGCGCCTCGGTGCGATCGGTGCGAGGCCTAATGCCTTTAACACCACTCGTTACAGCGAAAAGCTACTGCAAGCTTTTGGGATCAGCGTGAGTACCGCCGATCTGTCAGAGGTCTTTGGGACCGCAGAAAAGATTGCGGATAACGACAAACGGGTGGGCGAACGTTTAGCAGGCATCCAGTCTTATGTTCCGACCGGTGGCGTGCCGGCGCCTTCGCTGGTGAAAATGGCCAAGCTCGGGATCGTCATCGACGATTGGATGTTGCGCTACGGCATCGACGCAACCGCCATCCAGTGTTGGGATTCGTTGCAGCATAACTACGGCGTCAATGTTTGTACTTTGATGAGCATGATGAGCGAGAGCCTTCTGCCCAGCGCCTGCGAGGTCGATATCACCGGGGTCGCATCGATGTATGCGCTGCAGTTGGCTTCCGGGAAGCCCAGCGCTTTGGTTGACTGGAATAACAACTACGGAAATGACCCTGACAAATGCGTCTTGTTCCACTGCGGTAACTGGGCGAAAAGTTTCTTCTCGGACGTAAAAATGGCGAACGCCGAAATCCTGGCGACGACATTGGGAACGGAAAATACCTATGGTACCGTTGCCGGCCGTACTCCGGCGGGTCCGTTCAGTTATGCAAGAATTACGACGGATGATCGCAACGGAGTAATTCGTACCTACGTCGGCGACGGCGAGTTCGTGAGCGATCCGTTAGATACTTTCGGGAGCCGGGCGGTAGTAAAAGTGCCCCGCTTGCAGGAGCTCATGAAACACGTTTGCAAGCATGGATTCGAGCACCATGCGGCCATGAACGCTTCGCATACGGCTCAGGTCTTGAATGAAGCGTTTTCGACGTATTTCGGATGGGATACGTATTTGCATAACTAATCGCGAAGCCTCGTTTGGTGGGGCGAGGCGGACCGCTACGCGGTAATGACAAATCGCAAATAGCAGATAGCAAAATTCGGTCTTGGCTATTGAATAGCGCGGTAGGCCAAAAAAATTTGGTGGGGCCAGGCTCCCGAAAGACCTGAAATTTTTTGAAGAGCTAAGGGCGATCCGTCGCAGAATCGTGGGAAAGGCCTACAAACGTGCCGAGCTGCGGACGCGGCGCTGTAAAGCCCATGGTTCTAGTACAAGTCTGCGGTTCTCTCCCTAGCTCTCGCTATGTGTCCCGGGCGTTATACACATGGCGAACTAAACGGCTCGGCAGATTTCAGGCATAGCCAAGCCGGAGGTAATGGCACATTAGTCCCCTCCGTATACCATGTCAGGACGCTTGGGAGCCTCGCCCTACCAAGATTGGGCACGCTCCAGGGGTTCCGACCGCATCGGCCTCGCAAGCGAGGCGGCGCTCCACGGTTCCGACGGCATCGGCCTCGCAAGCAGGCAGCGCTCCACGGTTCGGCTGAGTCGGCTTCGTTCCGCGGCCGCGGTCGCTGGAGCTTATCCCTACCGTTAGCCGTTCGAGTGTGGAAAATGGCCGTTCCTTTATCTTTTGTCAGAATGTGGGTGCTTTCGGCCGGATCATTGGGCAAGGTTGTTGAACTAGATGACGATAGCGGCGGTGGATTTCAGCAAGGCAGAGGCTCGGAGCCCGAAGGCCAGAGTTTTATGGATCCTTTTTGGACATAGGACCTACTGGTTGGGGCAGTTAGCTGCCTGGGCCGGGATTTGGTTGTTATTTTGCGCGATCTTCGTTGCTGCGTTGTCCGATTCCAGGACCACCTATTTTTTGGTCGATGAGTCCTTTTTCTGCGTTCTGGGTTTAATCGCGACCCATCTTTTACGGGCGATTTTCTTTTTTCTGCATTGGGATCGTCTGGGTTCGGTGTCTCAACTGCCACGGTTGCTGCTGGTGATTTTACTACTGAGCGCCGGCGAATCGTGGACTTTCATTTCGTTCCGTCCGCCTCTGCATCATGAAGTATCTGCTCGAATCGTTCCTCACGGGCAGCCACAAGGCCCGAGAATGCGCCGGGTGGAAAACTCTGAGAGCGCGTTTCCTACTCTGGCTAGATTCTCAGTCCAATTTGCGAAGTCTCTACTGACTTTGTTTGCCTGGGCTGCCATCTATTTTGGTTACCGGTTACAACAAATGCTAAAGACTGCGCAGCTTGACCGGCTGCGTTTGGATGCCGCGGTGAAGGAATCCGAGTTAAAGGCCTTACGCAGCCAGGTGAATCCCCATTTTCTTTTTAACAGCTTAAATACGATCCGGGCATTGATCGATGAAGACCGGCTGAAAGCGCGAGAAGGGATTACCCGATTAGCGGAGTTGTTCCGCGCTTCTCTGCGCAGCTCTGAGGTCGACACAGTCACACTCCGGACGGAGCTGCAGACAGTGAACGCTTACTTGGCGCTGGAAAAACTGCGGTTCGAGGATCGTTTACAAACTGAGATGGACGTCGATCCCAAGGCCATGGAGATGTCGATCCCGCCCTTCGTGTTGCAGACTTTGGTAGAGAACGCTTTTAAGCATGGAATTTACCCGCAATCCGCTGGCGGCGTCATCAGCTGTGTCATTCGAGCGACCGCCGCCGGCATGAACGTTTCCGTGACTAACCCGGGCCGGTTGCCATCGGAAGAAAAATACCGAGAAAGCGGGATCGCAAATGCACGAGGCAGACTTAAACTGATTTACGGCGCCAACGCGACACTGGACATCGTCCAGGAAGAACAAAGGTTGGTGATGGTTAAGATGTTTCTGCCCCAGACTGACGTATGAAGGCGCTGATAATCGACGATGAAAGACTGGCGCGGGCAGAGGTCCGGCGCCTTCTGGACGATTTTAACTGGGTAAAAGTCGTGGGCGAAGCTGAGAACGCGGAGCAAGCGTTGGCCCTAATTCAGTCGCAGGCGCCGGATTTACTATTTTTGGACGTCCAGATGCCTGGTAAAACCGGGTTCGACTTAATCGAGGAGATACGGGGGGAGATGCCTCGGATTATTTTCACCACCGCATACGATGAGTTCGCTTTAAGAGCGTTCGAAGTGAATGCGCTCGACTACCTGATGAAACCGATTACCCCTGACCGTTTTGCGGCAGCGTTATCGCGAGTGCGGGAAGAACCGCTCACGCTTGCGAACCAGTCTGCGTTGCGGTCTTCGGATCAGGTGTTCGTGCGTGATGGAGAGCGTTGCTGGTTTATTCCAGTCAGCAAAATCCGTCTGTTAGAGTCAGAAGGTAACTATACCCGAGTCCGATTTGAGAACCAATCGCCCCTGATCTATCGGTCGCTCAGCACGCTGGAGCAACGGTTGCCGGCCGAAGATTTTTTCCGGATTAACCGGCAACAGGTGGTTAACCTGCACTTCATCGAAAAAATCGAGACTTGGTTTAGCCATGGCTTAAAGGTTTGGCTGAAAGGTGGGGAGGAGTGCGAGGTGTCGCGGAGAGCAGCCAGGGCCTTCCGGCAGAAGTTGAGTTTGTAGGGTACAGGTGCGTATGTTTGACGACAGATGCCGTTGTCGGGGGCCCGCTCCGTAGGAGCTCAATCTTTATAGCCCTCCGCATTCCACGAGCGACAAGCTCCGTAGGAGCGGCACCTAAAACGAATTGGGGACGCTGGTATTACCGATATATGCCGCTCCTACGGAGCTAGTCCGCATTTTCTCGACGGCACATCTATAAAGATTATGCACCTACGGAGCAGGTTTTCGCTCCGCTCGTCGTTTGCTACCCGTAATTTGAAATTGACGGCCAACTCGAGATCCGCGATCGCTTGTAAGTTTCCAAGTGGAGTGAGACAGTTCCTCTATCCCTCTGCCTTGTGGCGTATCGGGCCAAGGCATTTATCAACTTCACCACGTCTCGGGAAAACGTCCTATGCTTACCTTTGATATACCGACCGGGCCAGCTAGTTACGCTGACAAACTGGCCGAACGAAAAGAATCTGCGCGTAATACGATCCGTGAAGCGACCGTTGCTGAACTGCGTACCTTAGTTACCGAGCTCTTTCCTGATGGGACTCATCCCTTCGCTGAACCGGTTACCCGATTCATCGAAGAACATAAGACCGAACGAGTTTATCGGGGTGAAACTTCGGATGGCATCTCTTTCGTTTATTATCCGAAGGCCAATAACGGACTCTGGTACACCTTTGTCGACAAGCTACCGAGCGTTGGCCGGTTGGGAAGAAATAGCCTCAAAGTACTTGCCGAAATCATGGTCGAGACCGGACGTTCGTAACGCGCCGCTCAACCTGTTTAGTTAAAGCTCGGCAGCCCGGCACGTATTCGCTCCGAAAAGTCCGGAGCCTGATCCGCGGCTTGGGCGGTAGCATCGATCAACGACTTTTCTTTTAGCTCAGCAAAGGGCAAGCGGCTTTGGAAACCGCCTCTCTCGTACACCAACTCATCGACGGTTCCATTGATTAACATCCGCCAGTCCCATGCGGCTGGTTTTGTGGTCGTGGCCGCGGTGTGAGTCCGGACATTCGTTGTGCAATTGCTGGTTAAGGCATTATAAAATTGGGGCTGTTTGTGCAGATCGTTGACCGTCTCTAGGTAAGAGAGGAACAATGCCCGAGCGCGTTCAGGCTTAATACTCGTGCGGTACAAATAGAGTTGTTCGTGCCGATAATTCGTGCGGACTCGAACTACATCGCGCTCGTCGGCAACGATGTAAGTCAGAGCAAATTGCTTAAAGAATCCACGAATGGTGGAATAGCTCTGGCCCTGGGCCATCCTGGTCTCAACCGAGAACGCTATGTGCTGGTCAGGTCCGAATTGGAAACTGACGATCGGATGACAAATCAGGGTTGATCCCCAGAAATTAATAAAAAGGTCGACGGTCTGAATTTGGCTCAGATCAACGACCCTAGTTTCCCATCGCGGCTTAGGCTTAGGTGGCTGACCGGCCTCGTAATCAAAGTTCCGCAGGTTGTGTATCGTAATTTTGTCGCCATCTCTTTCGGTCCACGCTGTCTCGGCAACATCTGGTTGCCAGTCTCGGTTCTGCAGGGGCTTGAGCGAACGCCACCAAATCGCGATGCCGATAAAAACGGCAAAACCGATCCCGACAGAGAACCAACTGAATCTGCCGCTGAACAGGAAAGCGATGAGGGCAACGACGTAAAAGACCGCGACCAGCACCCCGGGGGCTATTGTTGAGGGTAAATCGAAGTAAATAGCTGCTGCTGCCCAAATCGTCACTAAGAAGAGGATAAACACCGCAAGTACCTTTAACCCTGCGGCCGCCACCCGAATCGACCCACGAAAGAAGCTGGTCATTACACTAGCTAGATGAACCAAGACGGAGGCCTGGCGGGCAAGCTGAAAAACGTTAGAGGCTATTGGACCAAGGTCCCATTTTTACAAACTAAAATGAGTGACAAGATGGGGGTGTTTACCCGGGGAATTCCCAGGAAAAACGATCGATTATTCTTAGCCACGGTGTTAACACGTGACCCATGAGAAGTGATTTTCTATTGACGATTGCCGGGAGATTGAACCGGGACCCCGGCAAGCTTCTCTTACTAGCAGTCATACTCGCTGTTTGTAGTGGATGTGTCACTCAACCGACGAGCGGGCCGGTGGCGGAAGCGCAATCGGATCTGAAGGAAGCGCGCGAGGCTCGATCAGATCCGCGGATAGCCGCGGCGGACTATTTGGAAGCCGCAGATGTTGCGATGCTGTCTATCAACAAGTCAACCGGGGAAGCGGCTCCGGAGATCCGACAAACCTATAACAGTGCATGCCAGGAACTGGCCGTTTTATTGCGAGACCACAACGAACTCTGGGACAGAGAAGAGGTTTTTCACTCGCATCATCATGTCTATCGGCTGCATTTTGCCGGCCCGTCGCGCCAAGCTGAAACCTGGGACCCTGCTTATTTGGACTTTTTTCGTACACCTAGACAGTCGCGTCTGCGTACAGCCAATGAAACGCCGAAGAGCGGCTGGGGCGGCGTTCTAGTGGGAGTGCACAAACCGGCAGATACCAGGAAATACTTCCTGCCTCGTACCGGGTTGGCTCTCCCAGTAACCGCGGTGGTTGATATTGCCCAACCAGATGCACGGAAAACCGGTGCGCTTGATGCTACTTTCAGTTTGTATGATCCGGGCGCGCGAGAAAAGATCCGGCTTGGTGGTGTGCAGGAGCCGCTAGCCGCTGATCTCGCTGCTCCAAGCGGTTATTACCCAAATCCGTTCTTTGCCGGTCTCGCTGCGATGATGCGCCCGGCGAACTATCAGGAACAAGGCGGACTTTATATTCTAGAACCGTATGATCCTGACCAGATTCCGGTCGTTTTTATTCATGGTTTACTGTCCGTCCCGCAAATGTGGCGACCCACCATCGACGCGATCAACGCAGATGCGGAATTGCGCGGCCGGTTTCAGTTCTGGGTTTTCTCATATCCAACCGGCAACCCCATCTCACTGTCAGCGCTCCGGCTTCGGGAGAGCCTCACCAGTATCTATCAACTTTATCCGCGAACGAGGAGTATGATTCTGATCGGTCACAGCATGGGCGGATTACTAGCGCAGATGCAGGCGGTGTGCAGCGAGCGTGTGTTATGGGATGGCGTGTTTCGCAATCATGCTGATGGCCTTTACACGACCCTGCCACCGGACAGTTTGGTCAAAAAGGCATTGATTTTCGATCCGACCCCCCACGTGAACAGAATTGTGTTCATCTGTGTTCCGCACCGCGGCAGTAATCTGGCGACCGGCTGGATCGGCTCGCTCGGCGTCGGTCTGATCCGGCTGCCCCGTGCCATCATAAGCAGGGCCGAGCTGGTAGTCCTGGGGCCCATTCTTAAGAATATTGGTATGAAGGCCATACCGAGCGGCATCAATAGTCTTTCTCCGCGGTCGCCGCTCCTTCGCCCGCTTGATACTCTTCCCATCACGGTCCCGTATCACTCCATCATTGGCGATCGCGGCCGTGGTGATAGCCCAAACAGTTCGGATGGCGTAGTGGCGTATTGGAGTTCGCATCTTGACGGTGCCCAATCGGAATTGATCGTGCCCGGTCCGCACGGGTCTTACGCCCTTCCTCAGACCATCGCAGAGCTGAAGCGGATTCTTCGTCTCGATTTGGAGGCTCGCAACGAATCGGGTTCGAAGCGGATTGCGGGAGAATCACGGTCTGCGCGCAAGAGCGGGACCCCAGCGTTAGCCAACTAATAAGGTCCGTTTTGGAACGCTAAAGAAAGGAGATCTATGTTTTTTTGTTCAGCGAGAACGGATTGCTGAATGGAATCGGCCTGAAGGGAACAAGAATGTCCCCGTATACGCCGAGCAGGCAGGTGGGTACGCGAAGAAAAAGAGCCCTCAATGTTTGTCCCGAAACACACAACAATTCCTTCGGTGGTGCGCGTCAAGCCTGGCGCCTTGGATCGTTTGGGGATTTATGCCGAACGCCAGGAGTTCGCGCGAATCGCTTTGTTCTTTAGTAAAGACCTAGATGAGCGACTGATTGAGCGTTCGACCGCTTCACTCCATGCCAGAAAGGTCGAAATTCTACTGCAAACGCCGATCGAATCGCCTGGATTCGAAAAGGTAACGGAGCTATTTCACAACTGTCCAAGAAACGCCGATGCCATCATTGGATTCGGTGGCGGCAAAGCATTGGATGTTGGCAAATACATCGCTTTTCTCTGGCGCCTGCCTTACTTCTCAGTTCCAACCTCCCTCTCGAACGACGGCTTCTGCAGTTCACAATCCAGTCTTATCATTGGCGGCCGGCGTCACTCTCTGCCGGCGGCCATCCCATCCGGTGTTGTTCTCGATACGGCCGTGTGTTTGAATGCTCCGGCTATCCTTTGGCATTCAGGGGTTGGTGATCTGGTGTCAAAGTTCACAGCGGTGACTGACTGGAAAATGGCGTTCCACCAAGTCGGAACTCCGGTCGACGATTTTGCTGCTTTGGTGTCGGATGCCAGCGTTTACCAATTTATGGCCCGACCCAAACGTGACCTTGAAGGGATTCGGTTGCTTGGTACCGCGCTATTGTTGAACGGGATTTCCATGTCGATTTGTGGTTCATCTCGCCCAGGCAGCGGGAGCGAGCATCTTATCTCGCATGCTCTGGATAGTGTGAGCAAACGGCCTCGCCTTCACGGTCTTCAGGTTGGTGTCGCCAGTTATTTAGTTAGTCTTCTGCAAGGTCAGCACGCCGGCCGAATCGCGGAGCTTTTCGATATCACCGGGTTCTGGCAAGCGATAGCCGACGATCCATTTGATCGCGAAGAATGGCTGGAAGCGTGTCGCATCGCGCCGAGCATTAAGTCTGACTATTACACGGTCTTATCCTCTCGAGACTGCCTGCCGGAAATCGAACGCGCTCTCGATTCGGACTCTTACCTCCGACCGTGTTTTGGTTAGAAAGAAAGTGAAATCGGTCGGAACCGTGGAGTGTTGCCTCGCTTCCTCCGTCGCTAAAGCTATGGAGGACACGTGCGAGGCCGATGCGCTCGGCGCTGTCGACTGACCCAGTTAAGTGCAACGTCGGGCCCGGGGTTGATCGCAGATTCTGTGTAATCGGCTTCAGTTTGCTTTTGCGCGACAGTTGCCGCTTAATCTGTGAATCATATAAAACTTCCTGGTGACGCAATCATCCGTGCGCCTCCTGCTTTTGGAAGTCCTCGATGACGTCAGCAAGGGTCGCGAAACGGTCAATGGTACCAACCCGCTCCTCAGCTCCTTCGATGCGAAGTAAATCGCGAACCGAGGCTCGCGCTTCAACCACACGCAGAATGATTCCTCGTTTGGCCATCTCTCCCTGGAGATTCAATAACATCCTGGCGCCGGCAAGATCGATAGAGGGCGAAGTCGAGAGATCACAAACCACGAACCGCAGTGACTTTCCTTCAGCCGCTACGCGCTCTAACACCATTTGCAGTACATGATCGACGTTGAAATAGACGAGCCCGGCTTCAACCCGAAAAGCAAGCACGCCGGGGATCGGCTCGTTGCTTTGATGGCGGGCAATGTCCGAGAAACGGCGCGTACCCGGAATACGACCGAGGAAAGCGACGTGGGGTTGAGCTACCTTATGTAGGAGCAGCAGAATCGATGCGACGGCGGCGACAATAACGCCTTTCAGGATGCCAAACAGGAGAACCCCGACTAAGGCAATAATCGCAACGGTAAACTCGACGCGACTCACCCGCCAAAGATGGGCAATCTCGCGAATATTGATGAGGCCTTTGACGGCCATCAACACGATCGCTGCCAGCACGGCCTTGGGCAGATTTTTCAAAAAACCAGTAAAAAACAGAAGACACAGGGCCAGAGTTATTGAGGCGAAGACGAGAGACAAAGGAGTCTTCGCACCGGCTTTCTCGTTGACTGCGGATTGGGAGAGGCCGCCGGCAACTGGGTAACCCTGGCCAAAAGCGACCAGCAGATTGGCGCTACCGAGCCCCAAGAGTTCCTGGCGCACATCGAGCTTGTCGCCGTGTTTGGCGGCGAAGGTACGCGCAGCGGAGACGCTCTCAATGTAAGACAGCAGCAGGGCAGCGAAAGCGAGGGGCATAATGCCATCGACATCCCGGATCCGAAGTATGGGAAAACTGAAATTAGGCAACCCGGCCGGGAGTCGGCCCACCGTCGTGACATGCGTTGTCAGGTTAGTTAGAGAGATAAAAACAATGGAAATAATCACGACAAATAGAGCTACTGGACGGTTAGGCAGGAACCTTTCGCCTGCCCACAGCAGCGCGAGGCTGGTTAAACCGATGGCCAGAATCAAAGGCTGGGGGTGACCGAGCTGGTTGGTGATCGCAATCAGGCGCTCGATAAAATTGTGCCCGCCACCGGGGATGCCGAAGAGAGCAGGAATCTGGGTTACAGCGATGCTCAGCGCGGCGCCTGCTTTGAAGCCGAGCAGCACGGTTTCGCTAATGAAGTTAGTGAGCGCGCTCAACCTGAATACCCAGGCTATGATACACATGGCGGCGGCGACAAAAGCCGACAGAGTCGCGATCTGTACGTAACGCACAGGATCGCCCATTGCCAGGGGCGCTACCGAAACCCCGACCATCAGGGAGATGGCAGAGGTAGGCCCGATCGCTAGATGACGGGAAGAACCAAACAAGGCATAACCAATTCCACCTAGCAAATAACCGTAAACACCGACTTGCGGTGGCAACCCGGCGAGCGCGGCATAAGCAAGCGCGACAGGCACAGCGTAAGCAGCGAGGGTGATGCCGGCAAAAAGATCGTCCTGCAGCCAACCAGTCTGGTAGGCCGGCACCCATTCTGATGGCGGAAATATCGCTTTCCAGCGATTTACTTTCGCCGGACTAGAAACCGCGGCGCTAGTGTCTGATTCCAACGGATGCTAAAAGCTACAGATCGTCTTTGTTGGTGAGTTGCTCCCTGGCAAGCGCAAGTTCCTTGCGCTTGCTTTCACCGACTTCTGGATACTTGAGATCTAAGGAAGCCATTGCATCAATCAGAGCTGCCGCGACTACGACTCGCGTGAACCACTTGTTGTTCGCTGGTACGACATACCAGGGAGCTTCCTCGGTCGCGGTGTTGCAAATCATGTCCTCGTAAGCCTTCATGTATTCCTTCCAAAAACCGCGCTCCTGCGCGTCAGCGGATGAGAATTTCCAGTTCTTGGCCGAATTATCCAGGCGCGCCAGAAAGCGCTTCTTTTGTTCCTTGGCGGAAAGATGGAGAAAGAACTTTCGAATCACTACTCCGTTCCGGGTGAGGTACTGCTCGATATTCCGGATGTCTTCGAAGCGTTCGTCCCAGATATTCTTGCTAAGCAGCTGCCGCGGTATTTTCTGTTTTGCTAAAAACTCTGGATGGACACGGACGACGAGCGTCTCTTCGTAGTAACTCCGGTTAAAAATGCCGATCCGCCCGCGTTCGGGCAAAGATTTTAAACAGCGCCACATAAAGTCGTGTTTAAGATCTTCTGGGGACGGGCTCTTGAAAGAAAAGACCTGGCATCCTTGGGGATTAACCCCGGACATAACATGTTTAATGGCCCCATCTTTTCCTGCCGCATCCATGGCCTGAAAGATCAAAAGGATTGACCATTGATCTTGCGCGTAGAGCACGTCTTGCAGGTCGGCCAGGACTTCAACACCTGCTTCCAATAGCTCCTTTGCTAAGAGTTTATCTTCCTCGGTCACTTCTCCCGTATCATCGGGATCGACGTCCTTGAGTCGAAATTTCTTACCGTCGGTGACGCGGTAGGGAACGATGAATTTCTGGGATCTTTCGATGATTTCTTTCGTTTTCATTTTGTTGACCGGCGTTAAGTCCTGGGATCAGGTCCGGCTGGCGTCGCTAGCGGCTTCGCCAAGAGCGTCTCGCACCGCAGTGAGAAAAACCTCGTCCTCGAACGGTTTTACAAAAAACGCCCGGGCGCCCGCTTTCAATGCCTCGGCCCGGACGGCGGCGACCTCGCGCCCGGTTATCATGATGACGCGGGTGCCGGGTGAGAGCAGGCGAAGTTTCTCTTGCATTTCGATGCCGTTCGTTTCTGGCATCCATACGTCGAGTACGACCAGCTTCACTGCGTGCTCTAGAGCATAAGCGATGAATTTCTCTGGGTTATCGAACGTAGCCGCCTCGAAGCCATCCGACTCCAACAGTTCTTGGAGCGAGCTTAGAACCGACAAGTCGTCATCGAGAACGCAAATCGGTTTGACGGGTTCAGGCATAAGCGATTGGCGGTGGGTGCGTTACAACTACCCTAGAGCACCGCGTGTGCTTTCGCTATGGTCCTTAGGGGCCGGATAGCTCGGGTGAAACTCCCGCTTTTTGAGCTAGCCGCACTAAATCCGCCACTGATTGTACGCCTAGCTTGTGCATGACTCGTCCCCGATGCGTTTTGATGGTACGTAAGGCAGCACCTAGCTCTGCCGCGATTTGCTTGTTGAGCAATCCGGCAATTACCAGGCGGAAGACTTCGAATTCCCTGGGTGTAAGCGTGGCAATCCGACTGCGGATTTCCGTCACCTCTTCGCGGTTCCTCCAACTGTCGAAGGATCTGGCGATCGCTTGAGCTACCGCATTTAGCAAGGCTTCATCTTCAAACGGTTTAGGCAGGAAGTCGATAGCGCCGTGTTTCATTGCTTTAACACCCATCGGGATGTCGCCGTAACCGGTAATGAACACGATTTGCTCCATCCGGCCTTTCTCCGCCAATTGCCGCTGAAGCGCGAATCCATCGAGACCTGGTAATCGCACATCAAGCACTAGACACGCCGGACCAACGTTCGGCGCATGAATCAAAAACGCGGCGGCGCTTTCAAAGCTGTCGACCGAATAACCGTCGCTTTCCAGCAAAGTGGCAAGACTCGTACGTACTGACTTGTCGTCGTCGACAACAAAAACGTGTTTGTCACGGTGTTTCATCCGGCGCTGTCTTCCACGGGCGGCAACGAAAAATGTACTAGCGTGCCTCCGCCTTCGGCGTTCGTGGCGGAAAGCTCTCCGCCGTGCGAGGAAATGATGGAACGCGCGATGGAGAGACCCATGCCCAAGCCATCCCGTTTCGTCGAAAAGAAGGGCTCAAAAATCCGCTCGGGATTCTCCGCAGGCAGACCCGTTCCAAAATCGCGGACGCTAATCGAAGCCTTGCCATCAGATTGGCGTTCGCTGCGGATAATCACCCGACGTTCCGCGCTGGGAGTCTGGCGCATCGCATCGAACGCATTAATGACAATGTTTAGCAGTACTTGTTGAACGAGTACCGGATTAGCGCTGACCGCCGGGAGCTTAGGATCCAGCTCCGTTAAAATGTCGCAATGCCGTTCGAGCGCGTCTGACCGCACGAAATGGACGACCTCGGTGATGATGTGATTGAGGTCTACGGTGGTCCGGACTCCCTCACCCTTCCTCACCATGTCCCGAATTCCCCGGATGATTTCACCTGCGCGACGGGCATCCATGATCACCGCTTCCAGAAGGCGATCGAGTTTCGGCATGTCCGCCCGGCCTTTGGCAATGAAACGCCGGCCTGCGCTCGCATTGTTCATGATACCGGACAATGGCTGATTCAGCTCGTGAGCTAGAGCGGTAGCCATCTCTGCTACGATCTCGATGCGGGCGAGGTGCGCGAGTTCTTCGCGATACAGCCTTGATTCTGCCTCCGCCTGCTTGCGAGCAGAAATATCCACGACTGCTGCCAAAATCAGGATACCTTTCTCGCCCTGGATGGGACTGATCCCGATCTCGACGGGAAACTCGCTTCCATCTTTCCTCCGCCCGAACAACTCCCTTCCAGCGCCCAACGTTCGGGGCTTGGGCGCAACGATAAATTTTGCCCGATGGAGCGAGTAGGCTTCCCGGAATCGCTCCGGGACTAAAATCTCGACCGGTTGCCCGATCAATTCCTCGCGCCAATAACCGAACAGCATTTCGGCCTCGGTGTTAACCAGCTCGATGCGGCCCCGGTTATTTATCAAAACGATACCATTCGGCGAACCTTCTACTACCAAGCGGAGCCTGTCCTGCGCGTTCTTTTGGGCAGTTACGTCAACGGAAACTCCTAGCAATCGAGTCGCTTTGCCGTTTCCCGAGTTCATGGAGCGCCCTCTGGCGCCGATCCACCGGATCGTCCCATCGGGTAGAATAACTCGGTACTCGGTTGAATACTCACCATGTGTCTCAATCGCGTGCTTGATCGAGGCCTCGCGGGCGGCGCGATCATCGGGATGAATCCGGGCAACAATTGTAGCCGAATCAACTCGGGCGTCGCGGTCAATGCCCAACAGAGCTCGCCCTTTTTCTGTTATCCAAATCTCGTCCTTAGCGGTATCCCACACTTCCATGCCGAGATTCACCCTTTCCGCAATCAGGCTCATCCGCTCCTCGCTTTGCAGTAGTGAAGCCTCAGCTTTACGCCGCGACAGCCGCTCCAAAATTAATCCGGCAATCAAGCCTGTTTGCAGCAGCACAGCTCCCACTACCAGGATGATAAAGATGTGATAGGTCTCCCACAGGTTCTCATCGACAGCCTGAAGCGGCGGCAAATGGCCCCATTCGCCGTTAAGTGCAAGCGTTGACTTTATTGGTTCGGGGGTGTCAACGGCAAAAACCATCCCCCTAGGGAGCGTTGCGAAACTGGCTAAGACGCACAGCTCCCCGTATCTAAATGGCAATCGCCATTTGGAGAGAGACACCAAGGGGGGTGCAAAAATGTATCACGGGACGCTACTTAAATAAAGTACACGCCCAGGCACGCTTTTATTCTCCCCATTGCCTTGGCTGCCCGGTCGTGGCCAACACGCTCGACCAAAGCAGTCCAAGAGGATCAACCTGCTTCTTTTCGCTGACTGCCAGGGGAATTGGGATATGAGTGAATAATCCGTTCCAAAAGCCTATCACCAGATTCGTTTTGCCCGCCATGGAGGCATGCACTGCGTTACGGGCGAGCAGGTCGCACAATAGAGCGTCTTCACAGTTTGCTGGGACGCTTCGAATAAAATAGCTTGGGTCAAAGTACTTCACGTCTACCGGTATCCCCGACTGTTTAAGGTAAGCGGCGATCTGTTCCTTCAAGTACACTCCAATGTCCGCGTAGCGCTTGTTGCCGGAAGCATCGGTGGCTGCCGGGAGCTGTCGGATCAAGTGCTGACCCGCACCTTCGGCTACCGCAATGACCGCGTGATGAGCTGATCCCAGGCGGCGCCGAAGTGCTTCCAGGAAGCCATGCTCTCCTTCCAAGACAAACGGGATCTCCGGCACCAAGCAGAAATTTACTACCTGGCTGGCAAGCGTCGCGGCGGCGGCGATGAAACCTGCGTCCCTGCCCATCAATTTCACCAAGCCAACCCCGTTGTAGGCGCTGCGCGCTTCGCTGTGGGCGCAGTCGAGAATTTCGTGCGCCTTTTCCGTTGCCGTCGTTACACCGAACGTCCGGGAAATGTACATCACGTCATTGTCTATCGTCTTGGGAATACCGACGACAGCGATCTTAAGACCTCGACTTTGGGCTTCCTGTGCGATGTCACGTGCACCGCGCAGTGTTCCGTCTCCGCCAATGCACAGCAAAATGTTGATATTCTGTTCAGCCAGGAAATTTACCATTACACCGGAAGGCTGTTGTCCCCGAGACGATCCGAGAATAGTCCCACCCTTTTCGTGGATGTCAGATACCGATCGCGGTGTTAGTTCGATTGGCGGCAGCCCAATCTTCGGATTGAGACCGGCGTATCCATAACGAATGCCCTGCAGCTGGCGCACGCCGTAGCCGTAGTAAAATTCCATGACCGCTGATCGAATGACGTTGTTCAGGCCCGGACAAACTCCTCCACACGTGACAATCGCTGCTTTAGTCTCTCGTGGTTCGAAGAACAGCTTCTCTCGCGGTCCAGCTTTCTCGAAATAAACGTCGCTTGGCAGATCGTGGCCTGTCCCAGTCTCAATTTGATATCGGACACGCGCTTCGTTTGGTACAAAAGGGCTGTTTACTCCCTCGAGATCACGGGCTGGTCCCAAGGGAGAAGGGACTAATTCGGGCCCGAGGTTCTGAATTGCAGTCTTGTCAGGAGCCGTCATTTTAGTTTGTACGAGGCTACGAGGTTTTAAGGGATCTAAGCCATCGCTCTAACATCCGCTTTTCATAGTAAAGTGCTTGTGACCGCCTGGGATTGGCCAACGAGCTCGTGGATGAATTGTCGACAATCCGGGTGGAACCGCTCGCTAGCGTGCGGCCGGAACTGTCTTGCAATACAAAGGCAAACGACATGCGAGCAGGTCGAATTTGGCCGCGGACAACCCGGGCGCTGCTTCCTCCTCGACTAGGATAGTGACCGGCCAGGTCGATGTCGGTAAAACGCAGAGTTAGTCTCCCTCCAGAAACTTTTCGTTGTAATGCCGGCCTAAGATCGTCACTGATTTGCGTGGCGAAATAGGAAGCCGACCACTGCGCACCGCGTCCATAGATGCTGAAATCGGTGAATTTAGCTGGTTGAACGTACTGGACATCCACAGTCGCACTTTGTGCGCTTACAACGGGTGTTGAAGCCAGGATGCATGAAAGAACGGCTATCGGGAATAGAGCGTGTTGGATATTCACGTTTACATTCTAACTTGACTAACTCTCGATTGCACGACCTCGAATCTGTTGTGACTGGAACTGCCGGTTCAGCCACGGAACTTCCTTCGTGTTTGTATAGGTGTTCTTCTCAGGGTTAGTTAACATTCACCGGCGCTGGATTTACCTTCCAAATTCGCTCGAAGGACTCGACGGCCTCGGCCTTCCAAAGACGCATTATATTGCAGGTGCCCACCCGGTAACCGAGGATCGGCGTATCATAAGCCTCGCCTTTTACCACCGTGTCAGGAATCCAACGCACCCGGTACCGACCGAGCTCGTCCCTGTTACCCTCGGTATGGCCGCCGAAATTTACGTCATAGGCGATTTCCGGCCGGCAGATCTCCCATCGGTTGCCGAAACGAAGCCATTTGTCGGTGATCTCCCTTTGCCAGCCATCCGTGATTGTTTGGTCGAAGATGCCAAATTCATACCGGATACCGTAGCCGATCGCAGGCACCTCGAGCGACGCCAGGGAGTCCAGGTAACAGGAGGCTAATCGGCCGAGCCCGCCATTGCCGAGACCAGGCTCCTCCTCCTGGCTAAGCAGTTCATCGAAATCATATCCTAATTCCGATAACGCCTGGCGAGTTTGCGCGGTGATACCCAGCGACAATAAGTTGTTAGCCAAGTGCGGCCCAGGAAGAAACTCTGCAGACAGGTAGGCGACAACACGGGGTTTACGTTCCGCATAGTTTTCAATGGTGTGAACACTCGAATGGAATACGCGATCGCGTATCGTGACAGCCAGAGCCGAGTACAGATCATATTTCGTCGCGAATGCCGGTAGGCGGTTAAGCTGATAGAAGAGATTGTCGAGAAAGGCTTGTTTGATATCCGCAACACTCAAGCCGGTACGGAGACCATGGCTACCGGAGAGTTCGGTTAGTTGTTCATCGCTCATTTGAGAAAGTGAACGCAGGTTTTAGGTTCGAATTGTCGCTTTCCGGGTAATTCTTTAACCACCAGCATCCGCTGGAATGAGGTTATTCGCTTCCACCGGAAATGGGTATCGGACCTTGGGGCAATATCGGCGAATGCTCTGCGGAATTAGCTTGGTCTGCCGGTTGTGGAACCGGCTTCTGATCATGATTTTACAGGTCCGAGTAACAAGGATTGGGCGCCTATGATGTCGCTATCCATCTTCCTCGCGCTCCTGTTTCTTTACTGCTTAGTCTCCGGACAACTTGAGAAGACAATCTTTACCGGGCCGATCCTTTTTACCGTCGCCGGAATGCTTCTGTTTCTTACCTGGCCGGGGATTCTTGCCGCTGGTATTAATCAGGAGGTTTTGTTTCGGCTCTCAGAAATTGGTCTGGTGCTCCTGCTTTTCACAGATGCCAGTCACGCGGACCTGAACATACTACGGCGCATCGGGAACTTGCCCGCGCGTTTGCTGAGCGTAGGGATGCTGCTGACCATCGTCTTGGGTGCAGTGACTGCACGGTTGGTCTTTCCGCACCTCTCGATTTGGGAAGCAGGAATTCTCTCCGCTGTGCTTGCGCCAACCGATGCCGGCCTTGGACAGGTTATTGTGGAAAGTCCCCGGGTACCGATGCCCATCCGCCAAGCACTCAACGTGGAGGCCGGTCTCAATGATGGTCTTTCCGTTCCCTTTCTTATGTTTTTTATCGCTCTCGCTGCAGCCAAGGTCGAAGGTCCGGCAGCGAGCTTACTTCAGTTCATGGTCGAACAGCTCGGGTACGGAGTGCTCGTCGGTGGAGGGATCGGCCTTGCTGGTGGCTGGCTGCTCGGACTAGCGGATCGCAGAAGGTGGATCGCAGAATCCTTCCAACGTATCGCCGTCGTCGCGCTGCCACTGCTCTGCTTGGAGGTATCCAAGATGGTCGGCGCGAGCATGTTCATCGCCGCTTTTGTTGCTGGCCTGGCGGTGCAAATCGGCTTCAAGGACGCCGGTAAGCACAGCGTCGAGTTTGTCGAGGAGTGGGGACGCTTGCTTAACTTAGCGGTTTTCTTTCTCTTCGGTCTAGTCGCGATGCGAGCTTTGCCCCAGTTCAATCTGATGCTGGTGCTTTATGCGGTTCTCAGCCTGACAGTGGTAAGAATGTTACCAGTAGCAATCGCGCTCGTCGGCGCCCGGCAGAACTTGGCCAGCGTTGTATTTATGGGTTGGTTCGGCCCGCGAGGACTGGCATCGATTGTCTTAGGCTTGGTTTACCTTCAGCAGGAATTGCAGTTGCCTGGCGAGACTACTATCCGGCTCGCGTTAATAGTAACAGTCTTGCTTAGCATCTTCGCCCACGGCCTTAGCGCAGCACCAGGTATTAGCATTTATGCGCGCAAGTTGCCGCCATCCGCGGCTGCCGCATCGGGATCTGAGTTGGGGAGGAATAGCCCCAGCGGGGAAGAGTAAGCAGTAAGCAGTAAGCAGTGAGCAGTAAGCAGTGAGCCGTGTGGGATAGGAGGAGAGTCCCTGTTTGGGGGGGCGAGGCTCCTGAACGGCCGTTTGATTCAACCAAAGAAAACCGCAAAAACGCCAAAGATCGATGAACAAGGCCTGTAGAAGCGCCGACTTGTCCGACGTAGCCTACGTAACCGAGTCTCGGCGCAAGCTTCCACACGCTGGATATTTGGCTTGCCGCCGAGCGCGTTGATTACTGTCCGCGCTTTTTCGGCAGCAAGTGGGTCGCGAAGTTTCGGCTGGATACCGGCTGCCTGGAATGGGAATAACCATGAATCCGGCATGTAGGGACCGGTATGATGGACGCCTCTCAGCTTATTTATTCATGGGCTCGTGGTAGCTATTCACGGGACCTGAACCACGCCGTACCTTACGGGACTGACTTTGCTGAACCTGTTTTCAGGCATTTCATACCTGGCTACTATCATTCTGTCCCTCCGGGACCAATCCCGACTCGACCCGAATGGGCAAACCCGTCTGGTACTGTCCACAAAATCGCCTCCACCCGCGTGGGATTTCTGCATCAGACCTTGGTGCTATTTCTGTCCGACCTCGATGCTGCAAATATAGTTGGAACAAAATCAACGGATGGTTAGCTGAGCTGCCAGCTGCGATCAAGATGATGCTATCCCATTTATTAGCGGGGTGGAAATACGGACTGCGAGTGCGGATGTGAAAATTTATCATACACGCGCTGGTACGCGATTTATGCCGGGGGCGACCTGGACGGCAGAGGGGGTGAACTTTTGTATTTTTAGTAAGAATGCCAGGCAGGTGGAGCTGTTCCTTTATACATCGGCTGATAGTCCTGAGCCGTTACAGATAATTACTCTCGACCCGGAAATACATCGGACCTATTTCTTCTGGCACGTTTTTGTCGAAGGTCTGCGGCCTGGCGCCTATTACACATGGCGGGTGGACGGAGGAAGAGAGCTGGTGGACCTATGGGCTCGAGGGGTGAGCGATTCGGTCTGGAATCGCCAGCAGGCAATTCGCGATCCGGGCGCTGCGGATAATTCGATCCGGGCAATCGTTACCACCGATAGCGAGGTCGGGTCCCGAAAGTCACCACTGACGCCGGACTTGAACGGGGCTGTAATCTACGAGCTGCATGTAGGTGGTTTCACTCGCCACCCTTCGTCCGGAGTGCAACACCCAGGTACGTTTTCGGGGATGATAGAGAAGATTCCGTATCTGCAGGAGCTAGGTGTCACTCATGTAGAACTGCTGCCGGTCATGGCCTTTGATGCGCAAGATGTACCGCCGGCGGTGGCCGCTCGAAGCCTGACCAATTATTGGGGATACAGCCCGCACAGTTTCTTTAGTCCGCATCCGCATTTCTGTGTGAGACCCGACCACGGCACCAGCCGAAATGAGTTTCGTGAGCTGGTCGACGCATTACATGCGGCTGGTATCCGAGTCATTCTGGACGTTGTTTTTAATCATACCGCCGAGGGTGGGGCCGATGGGCCTATCATCAACTTCAAGGGCTTTGCCAACGATACCTTTTATCTTCTCGATCCGGCTGACCCGCGTCGCTACAGTAACTACTCAGGCTGCGGCAACACGATCAATTGCAACCACCCGCTCGTGACGCGTTTTATCGTTAATTGTCTCGAATGGTGGGTGGAAGAGATGGGAGTGGATGGATTCCGCTTCGATTTGGCGAGCGTTTTTGTGCGTGGCGAAGACGGTACGCCACTAGCGCATCCACCCCTGCCGTGGGATATCGAGCTTTCGCGGACGCTTGCACGTCTGCCTCTGATTGCCGAAGCCTGGGATGCCAGCGGTCTTTACCACGTGGGCGGGTTCCCGGGACTCTCTTGGACCGAATGGAATGGTCGTTATCGTGATGTAATCCGCAGATTCGTACGCGGTGACCGTGGCATAATTGGTGAGGTGGCCAGCTGCATTGCGGGGAGCAGTGAACTCTACGCCGACGACGGACGTTTACCGGACAACAGCATCAATTTCATTACTTGTCATGATGGTTTCACGCTTCGTGACCTGGTCAGTTACAATTGTAAGCACAATGAGGCTAACGGCGAAGAGAACCGGGATGGTAGCAACGAAAACTTGAGTTGGAACTGCGGCGCTGAAGGCGAAACCGACGATGCCGGAGTCAACACTCTTCGCTGTCGTCAGGCGAAGAACTTTATCGCGATTTTGATGGCCAGTCGTGGTGTCCCGATGTTGATGGCTGGCGACGAGATTCTGCGGACTCAGCACGGGAACAATAATGCATGGTGTCAGGACAACGAGCTTTCCTGGCTTGATTGGCGCTTGGTCCAGACAGAACAGAGCATGTTCGAGTTTGTCCGCGGTACGATTGGGTTGCGACGGCGGCATCCAAGTCTTATCCGCAACGCTTTTTTTACCGGCAGGCCCGTACCCGGCCGGGATATCCTGGACATCACCTGGCATGGAATACGGCTAAATGAACCAGCTTGGCACGATGGCTCAACCCAGTTCCTTGCCTACACCATCGCCGGTGTGACCGTGCACGAAGAAGACCTTCATGTGATTCTCAATATGGCCGACCTCAGCATAGAGGTACCCCTGCCAACAATAGCAGACAGGAATTGGTATCTAGCGGTCGACACATTTGAGCATGCAAACAGTGGAATTTTCTTACCAGCGAATCAACGCCCCGTGGTATCGGCGACGTGGCGAGTACAGCCGCGCTCCGTGCTAATTTTTGAAAATCGGGTAGGGGGCACGCCTCTCTGACTATTGCGCAGATTTCGTGAAAAGCCCAGTGACAACAGGTGCTCCGGGGGACTCGATTGCTCCCAAGTCACGTTTTATCAGATTTGTGGTCAAGCAGCTTCGGGAAGTGTTGCCTCCGACGCTGTTCTTTGTGGTGGGCTTCAACGTCATCGTATTGACAACGCAACTGATTCTCGCTGACTACTTGATCCACTTTGCCAACTTCATGATCGTGACCTTGTCCGCATTGATAGTCGGCAAAGCGGTTCTGGTAGCGAACCACTTGCCTTTCTTTCGCCGGTTCGATACCGCGCCGATTGTACAGCCGGTTCTCTTCAAGACCCTTATTTATTGCGCGGTGGTCTTAGTAGTACGGATCGTCGAGAAACTGGTTAAATACTGGTTGACGGGGGGAACCATCGGCGGAATCCCCGACTATGTTGCAAATCACTTCTCTTGGAACCGGTTTATTGCGATCCAGATCTGGGTATTCATTTTATTTCTGATTTACGTAGTTGCGGCCGAGTTAAACTCTCTGTTCGGCAGCGGCGAACTGGCAAAAATACTTTTTACCCGGCGATCATCAGAGTTAAAACTTAGGCGCCGTGAACGGGTTCGAGCGTTGGTCAAGCTAAGCAGGCTAACCGAGACCCACTCGCTGGATGAGCTAGGCGACCGGAACGCGCCGGCACATCAGGAGATGATTGACTTGATCAACAAATTAGCCGCTCGGAAGGGGTCCGCCGAGCACCGGTAGGACGAATCCGGAGGGACGGAAGGTTAATATCCGCAGATTACACAGATTAACGCAGATTCTACTGTTGGGCTTGGTCACGCCTCATCGCTAAAATATCTTTCTGGCTCGATCGCGCTCTACGTAACTCCGGTAGCAACGGAGCCCGGCGAGCGAAATCTGCGCTAATCTGTGTAATCTGCGGATATTAACCTTCTTCTAACTGCGCCTTCGCCAGACCCGTCGTAGAGTGTATGTCTGTGCTTCACCTGCTATTTTCAATGTACCGTTGAGGGTCAGTGTCTTCCCTCCGTCGGCCAGCTGGCGGACAATTGTCAGTTGCGCATCGCGCGAATCTTTGGTGCGAAAAAAAATGGCCGAGTTGAGTTGGGTACCATTGGCGGCCCAGAAGGTACGGATGGTGTATTTCCCGGTGCGACTATCTTGTTTGGTCTCAGGTTGATTATTGATGCGCATTACATCCGTTCTGTTAAATCCGGGACCGCGCAACGTGACGCTTAATATATCCGGGGTTTGCTTGTAGGTGGCCTGCATCTGCACCACTCCACCAAGCTGGCGTTCTATCCACGAGGCACCCAGACGTTTAAGAATCGGTTCCGGAGAGGCGGACGAGCGAAGATCAACCGCCCATTCCCCGTTAAAATCGGAGGCGGCAAAAGCAGAAACCGACAAGAGCATGATACTGGCGATGACAAGCAGCGAGCGCACCGCGAAAGGATTCGCCCGAGGCTCATCCTTTTGACTTATGACAAATGACAAATGAAAGATAGGGGCTCTTATCCGGCGAGCAGAGGTTCCAGATGGAGGCGGGCAGCCCGTATTTGTCATCTGTAATCTGTCATTTGTCATAAGGATGAGCCGCAGGCGAATCCTTCAAGTCTCAGTCGTGCCGGCTGACCGCGGAGCGGCCGTTTCTAATGTGGGCACTTCGGGCTTCGGCTTTTCACCTCGAGAGGTAAATTTCTCGACCAGATAGAACATGGCTGGAATCACAAAGATCGCGATGAAGGAAGCGGCTAACATGCCGCCGATCACGGCGGTCCCGATGACTTGACGTGAGACTGCTCCCGCGCCCTCGGCGGTCCAGAGAGGAACACAACCGAGGATGAAGGCAAACGACGTCATTAGAATCGGGCGTAATCGGAGTCGCGCTCCCTCCAAGGCCGCATCGATAAGCGGCCGGCCTTTGTGGAGTTCGGCCCGGGCAAACTCAACGATGAGAATCGCGTTCTTTGCGGCAAGCCCGATTAACATCACTAGTCCGATTTGTGCGTAGACGTTGTTGTCTAATTGCCTTCCAGCCAGAGTCACGAATGCTCCAAAAACCGCGATGGGAGTGCAGATGAGGACGCTAATGGGCAAGGCCCAACTTTCATATTGAGCGGCGAGGATCAAAAAGACAAATAGCAGGGAGAGTCCGAAGATCACCGAGGGCGACACTCCCTGTTGGGCGACCTTCTCCTGATATGACATGCCCAGGTAATCGTACCCCATCGTTTTGGGCATTTTGCTGGCAAAGACTTCTTCCAACGCTTTCATCGCCTGCAGCGAAGTAAATCCTGGTTTAGCAGTGATGTTCAGCTGCGTGCATCGGTACAAGTTGTAACGCTGGGTAAACTCTGGGCCATAGGCTGGTTCCATGTTCACAAAGGCGGACATCGGGACCGGATCACCCTTCGTGTTCTTCACGAAGAATTGCCCGATATTATCCGCATCCGTTCGATAGGTTCCTTCTGCTTGTACGTATACCTGCCACTGCCGGCCAAAACGGTTGAAATAGTTCACAAACAACCCGCCCATAAAGGTCTGGAGAGTCTTATACACATTCGACAGATCGACTCCTTGCTTCAATACCTTGTCCCGATCGACTTTTGCATATACCTGCGGCACTGCTGGAATAAAGGTCGTGGTGATTCGGGCGATCTCGGGGCATTTTGCGGCCTCTTCCATGAAAATTTTGGTTTGCTGGGCCAAGTAAGGGACATCTTGTCCAGACCGGTCTTCAAGCATGAACGTCACTCCACCGGAAGTGCCGATGCCCGGAATCGCCGGCGGCGGAAACACGAAGGCGCGTCCCTCGACTAACCCCGTCAACGCTCGATTGGCCGAGGCGATGATATGTTCAATATGTTCTTCCGGACTCTTTCGCTCTTTCCATTCCTTGAGCGTTACGAAGAAGAACGCATTGTAGGTGCTGGTAACGCTGCTCAGCAGGCTGTAACCGGAGACGGTGGTTACCTTTTCGACACCTGGGATGTTCAACAAAATTTTCTCCACCTGCTTTGCTGCATTGTCGGTTCGTTCGAGCGAAGCGGCATCCGGCAACGACAGGTTGGCATAGAGATAGCCTTGGTCCTCATCAGGCAAAAAGCCGACCGGGATTCGCTTTCCGAGCCATCCGGTCCCAACCAAGATCAGAGCCAGCAAAAGCACGGCCACGATGCTTCGCCGGATTAAAATTCGGCACACACCCACGTATCCGTGCGTTGCCTTTAAGAAGCCGGAATTGAAGCCATTAAACAAGAAACCGAGGGGCCCGCGAGATTCCTTCTTCGGCCGTAACAGGAGGCCGGACAGAGCCGGACTAAGGGTCAAGGCGTTAAACGCAGAGATAATAACCGATATTGCAATGGTCAGAGCAAACTGTTGGTAGAGCCGGCCCGTGATTCCCGGGACAAAGGCAGTCGGAATAAAAACAGCGGCCAAGATTAAGGCAATGGCGATGACTGGACCCGAGACTTCTTCCATTGCTTTCAAGGTAGCTGCCTTGGGAGCAAGCCCATGTTCGATGTGATGCTCGACCGCTTCGACCACCACGATGGCATCATCCACCACCAAGCCGATTGCTAAGACGAGCCCTAGTAACGAGAGCGTGTTAACGGAGAAACCGAGAAGCGGGAAAACCATGAAGGTTCCGACCAATGAGACTGGCACAGCGAGTAGCGGGATCAAGGTGGCCCGCCATCCCTGCAAGAATACAAAGACGACCACAATAACCAGGATCATCGCCTCAACCAGTGTCTTATAAATGTCGTGAATGCCTTCGGTGACAGCGGCGGTTGTGTCGAGGGCCACATCGTACTCCAACCCGTTCGGAAAGCGCTGCTTCAGCTCTTCCATTAGTTTACGGACGCCTTCGACCGCCTTAATGGCGTTGGTTCCAGGCAATTGGTAAAGACCCAAAACCGCGCCGGGTTTACCATTGACCCGGCTGTTCTGCGCATAGGTCTGAGCACCGAGTTCAACCCGGGCGACATCCTTGATGCGGACATAGGCTCCGCTCACATTTGAACGCAGAACAATGTTGGCGAAGTCTTCCTCGGTAACCAGCCGCCCCTGTGCTCTGACTGTATTGGTAAAGGGTTGGCCCGGAGGAATCGGTTCCGCCCCGATCTGGCCGGCCGGATTCACCGTGTTCTGCGCATTAATCGCAGCGACGATTTCCGGCACGGTAATATTGAGACTGGCCAACTTATTCGGATCGACCCAGATCCGTGTCGCATATTGGCCCGCGCCAAAGACCGTAACACTCGCAATGCCGGGCACCCGGGTCATTGCATCGACCAGGTTGATGTAGGCGTAGTTAGCGAGAAAGATTGAGTCATAAAGCCCGCTGGGTGACGTCAGGGTAACCACCATCAACGGCGCCGACGTTGATTTTACCACGGTGACTCCATAGTTGCGGACATCCGAGGGTAATTGAGATTCGGCTTGGGATTGCCGCATTTGGGTGAGCACCTGATCGGTGTTCGGATCGGTGGCGACATTAAAATTAACCACTAGACGCATAGCCCCGTTGTTTGCATTGGTGGAGTACATGTAGTTCATGTTGTCCACCCCGCTCATCTGTTGCTCAATCGGGGTTGCAACCGATTGCTCCACGGTCAGCGCATCCGCTCCGACGTAGGTCGTGTTAACCTGCATCTCGGGCGGCACAATGTTCGGATACTGGGCGACCGGCAGACTGAGAAAGGCGACCACTCCGGCGATGGTCATGATGATCGAAATCACCATGGCAACAATCGGCCGATTAATGAAGAATTTAGCCATTTTGGTTTCCCCGAATTCTAGCTGCTCGGCGCTTTCTGTTCGGCCTGGAGCGTGCCTCGCTCGCGAGGCCGCCTGGAATTAGCCGTGTCCGCCTTCGGCTCCTCATAAGGCTTGGCTGTGAGGACCATGCCTTGTCGCACCTTCTGCATTCCCTCGACGATCACTTTCTCCCCTTCTTTCACTCCTTCCGTGACCACCGCCTGCCGGTTATACATAGGCCCGATCTTGACCGCTCGAATTTCCGCTTTGTTATCCGCACCCACAACGCCGAGCTGGTAGTTTCCTTGTAAATCGACCAAAGCCCGCTCGGGCACTAGCAAGGCGTCGGGAAGGTTTTCAATAGCCGCCCTCGCTACTGCGAATTGTCCTGGCCGTAATGTACGGTCCGGATTAGGAAAATTGGCAGCGATCATGATAGTTCCGGTCGTCGGATCTACCTGACGATTGACGAACGAAAACCTCCCTCTTTTCGGATAGACCGTCCCGTCGGCAAAGAGCATTTCAATGATCTCTTGCCGCTCGGACTCCGGCTTATTCATTGCATCCCTAAGCAGGTTCGAGTGCGCGCGATATTCGCTTTCGCTGATTGGAAAGTAGAGGCGAATCGGATCAACTTTGGATTCGTTGGTTAGAGTGGACGTGGAACCGGTCGGGCCGACCAGATCTCCGATCTGGGCCTGAGAAACTCCGGCGATACCATCGAATGGTGCAGTGATTTTGGTGAACCCCAAGTTAAGTTGGGCCGTTTGCAGCGCAGCGTCCGCGGCTCCCACCTTGGCAACATTCGCTTCGTTCAGTTGCCTGGTATTTTCATATTCCTGAACGGAAATCACCTTCTTGTTAAAAAGCTCTTGGTTTCGCTCGAACTGAGCTTGCGTCGCCAGCTGAATAGCCTGGGCTTGGGCTAAGTCGCTCTTGGCCTGGGCCAGGGCCGCCTCGAAAGGCCGCGGGTCGATCTCAAACAGCAGATCCCCTTCCTTTACAAAACTCCCCTCCTGGTAATTCCGTTTTTGAAGGTAGCCTGTCACTCGCGCCCGGATATCGGCGTTATCAGATCCGTCCAAGGTGCCGACCCATTGATGCACGATCGGGACGTCGGCTTTGACAACCTGAGTGACCAAGACTTCCGGAGGCGGCGGAGCCTCCGCGTGTTCTGTCTTCTGCTCGCAACCTGCAAGACCAAAGACGAAAGCGATAGTAAGCGTCTCCGCGAAAGAGGATCGACGATTCATGGCTGCTGGGGGAACGGAAAGTTCGGCGACCGCCGCTATAGAACCCATTCACATCCGTGCGCTCGACCTATATTGGCGTCGCTACTCCTCCAGCACCGTAACAAGTCAGCCGAGCATTGTCCATGGTACGTTGGTCTCATTGATCCGTCCGGCGTTTTGCTTGGTGGGGCGAGGCTCCCGAACAGTCTGAGCGGGCTGTTGACAAGCGTGAAACGGCTCCGGGGTTAATGCACCTTTTTACTCTGGCCGGCTCCGCTAGGAGCCAAATCTTTATAGCAACGGTAACCTAGAAGGCGACCAGCTCCGTAGGAGCGACATAAGGTGGTTCTCGATTAGATGTCGCTCCTACGGAACTGCCCGTTTTTTATCGGCTCCAGCTATAAAGATTTGGCTCCTACGGAGCCGGGCTTGAACAGTCTGCTAGAGCGCACTTAATAGGGTCTATCACGTGCGCGAGGATGCAGGGGACAGCGTCGACTGTGACCGCCGAGCCGTTGGGGAGCCCGCCTCCGCCAAGCCTACGGCGCGGCAGGCACTCGCCCCACCAAGGCAAGCGCCAAATGCATCGGACTAAGGTACCACTCTTCGATGCGGCAAAGCTGCTGTACCTCTTCCGTCGTGCGCTCGCGATTTTATCTTAGCCTTTCTGCGCTAGCATTGGTTTTGTGTGGGAGTGTGTTGGCAGCGGAAGAGGCTCCCCAGACTGATCAGTACGAGGCTCCCGGTCCGGTTAACGCTCAAGATTTTCTTCCGAAATCAGCGTTTTCCGGAAAGAAGGTGTTCGTCGACAAGACCGCCCAGAATGATGGCTTGCAGAATACTTATGTAATCAGGGCTGGAACTCAGGAATACGAGGTCAAGGGTAGCGCCGGTACCATGGAGTTCCTGCAAGAGTTAAGAGCGATTAACGAACTTCGCCAGATCAGTACGTCAAAAGCCTTCACTCAAGGGCTTAAGGCCTCAGCCAAGGGAACCTACCAAAGCGGCAAACAAATCGTGCGGGATCCGGTTGGTGCGGTGAAAAAGGTTCCTGAAGGTGCTTCTAAGTTTTTCGGCAGGGTTAAAGGGTTCTTTAACGACGATGAAGAAGACGGTGGCCAGGCATCGTCGGCCGGTGACACCGTGAAAGGGTTGCTGGGCTTTGATAAAGCGAAGGCAAAGCTGGCGGCACGTGTAGGCGTCGACGTCTATTCCCGCAACCAGGCTCTCCAAGACGAGCTCGACCGGCTGGCGTCCGCGGCGGCCGGCGGCGGTTTGGCGTTCGACATCGGAACGCTACCCATCGGTGGAGCAGTTGGGGTTGGGCTAACCGTGATTGGTGTACAACAGACTGTCGACAGTTTGATTAACGACTCTTCCCCGGCAAGCCTGCGAAACTGGAATGAAGAGAACTTAATAAAGCTGGGCGCGAACCGCGACCTGGTTTTTCAATTCATCAATCATCCGTGGTACACCCTTCGACAGATAACCGTCATCACCGCTTCGTTAGCCGCGGCGAAGATAAATCCGGACCTATTTCTGGAATTTGCAAACAAGGCGCTCACGCCTGCGGATGGGAGATACTTCGAGCAGGTTGCCGAATTGCTGGCTGTTTACTCGCAGAAAGTGGAGCCCTTGCAGTCGCTCCGGCTTCAAGATGGGCTGCTCTGCGCAGTTGACGCCAATGGGGCACTCATTGTGCCGGTCTCCCTCGACTACGCCGTCTGGACGCCGAAGGTGGCGGACCGGGTAGATGGGTTAGCTGGGGTTGTGGGCGGTGATTCAGCTATCAAGGCTGTGAAGATTTATACTGACGGCAAAGCCTCGGAGCGGGTTAGGAGCGAGCTGAGTAAACGCGGAATTGAGTATCAAAGCGTCGTCGGAAAGACGGATTGATGGAGTGTTGGGCGGTATTGGTAGATCCGACGAGAGGGATTCGACAACCAACCGTTTCGCGATGGCGATGGGGACGGGCTCCGCAGGAGCAAAATCTTTATAGTCATAGTTAGGCGCACACGAGGAGCTCCGTTAGGAGCGGCATCGAAAGTGGCAGTGCTGGGTTGAGCGAGGTTCACAGATTCGATATCGCTCCTACGGAGCTCGTCCTTTTTCTGGGTCGCGAGCTATAACGATTTGGCTCCTACGGAGCCGTCTCGACGCCGCAGCGCCAACAGCCCCCTCATCGTCGAACGATCTGCAACTTCCAACCTGTGAACCCAGAAAAGTCCTTAATGGGACCAAGGTCCGATATCGTTGGCGACGGAAGAGGTTAAGCTTTGTGGGATAGACAGTCGCCGCTTAATCAGCGGCACCTAGTCTTTTCCACCTAACTCTTACCCTTACCCCCACTGAGGAAGTATGAAGACCAAACCGATTGCCATCGCCGGGCTAACCTTCGTCCTAGCTGCGGCAGCATTAGCTGCTGAGACTGCGGGAAAGACAGCCTCGTCGGAGGCCGTTGCCATTACGAAGCAGATCCCAGATTATGTGAAGGCGTACAACGCTGGGGATGCAAAGGCCTTGGCCCAATATTTTACTGACGATGCCGAATACACCGACGAAAACGGCGCGCTAACCGAGGGCCGCTCCGACATTGAGCAACTGCTGACGGATACCTTCAGCGAGAATAAAGGAGCGACACTGGACATGCAGGCCGATGCCGTGCGGCCGCTTGGCACCGACGTGTACCAGGCAAGAGGCGAAACGACGGTTACATCACCCGACGGACAAAAACGGTCAGCAGGCTATTCGGCCATTTACACGAAGAAGGATGGGAAATGGTTAATTTCGCGTCTGATCGAATCTCCAATGGCCGATCCAACTCCCGGCGATCAGCTCAGTCAACTGGCTTGGATGGTAGGGACTTGGAAGGACCGGGGAGGCGACTATTCGGTGGAAACCAAGGCTGATTGGGCTCGCGGCAACAATTTCATAACACGGAACTTCAAGGTTTCTGAAGGCGACGACGTTATCCTGGAAGGCTGGCAGATCATCGGCTGGGATCCTATACAGAAACGCATCCGCTCCTGGATTTTTGACAGCGACGGTGGTTACGGTCAAGGGAGTTGGACGCGCGACGGTAATCGCTGGCTCGTGAAAGAGACCAGGGTCTCGCCCGATGGCGATGAATCCAGCTCCGAACAGACACTTACCTATGTGGATCCGGACCATTGCACCTACGAATCGACTAACCGGACCGTCAATGGCGACCCACAACCCAATATCGCCAAAGTCGATATCGACCGAGTGAAAACGCCATAGGGCGACTCTGGAGTTACGACGATGAAGTTTACAAAACGACTCCTTTTTACAATGCGACTCTTGTTCGTCGCGATCGTCATGGCGGCGTTAGCCTCGCCTGATGTAATGGCTCGCGGCCGAGGCGGAGGGGGTGGCGGAGGGCGCGGGGGCGGCGGTGGTGGACGGGGCGGAGGCGGCAGCTTTTCGAGAGGTGGTGGTGGCGGTGGCAGTCGAGGCGGTGGCAGTTTTTCTCGAGGCGGCAGTAGCAGTTTCTCGCGATCCGGCGGCGGCAATTTTTCACGAGGAAGTACCAGTCGCGGGTCTGGTTCGCGTAATTTATCCAGCGGATCGCGAGGCGGTGGTCTGGCTAATTCTAGAAACACCAGCTCGCGCAATCGAACATCGGGCCAACGAGTAGGCAACAGTTCAAGCCAATTGGCCTCGTCCGGACGGGGAAACCGTGGCGGAGCAAATCGACCGTCTACTGGTGGAGTCGGCCAAAGGCCGGGTGCAGGTCAAGGTGTTGCTAACCGGCAGGGTGCTGCTAACCGCCAGGGCGTCGCGAACCGAGAGGGCGTCGCGAACCGAGAGGGCGTCGCGAACCGGCAAGGCGCCGCGAACCGGCCGGGGAACCAGGACTTGGGAAACTTCTTGAATCTCGATTCCAAGCCCGCGGGCAACCGCGGATCGAACCTGGCTGCCGGGCTCGGAGGCTTGGGCGCTGGTGTTGCGCTTGGCGGGCTAAGTAATCGCGGCGGAGTCGGCGATCGTGGAGGTCTCGGTGACCGCGGAGGACTTGGTGACCGCGGAGGACTTGGTGACCGCGGAGGGCTTGGCGACCGCGGAGGTCTAGGTGACCGCGGAGGTCTAGGTGATCGCGGCGGACTCGGCGATCAGGGAGGCTTGGGTGATCGTGGTGGCCTCGGTGATCGCGGTGGTCTTGGTGATCGCGGTGGTCTCGGCGAGGGTAATCTAGGAGGAGGTGAAAACCGAGGTGAGCGGTTTCAACAGGCTGCCGCGGATCGCAAGGAGTCTTGGAACAACTGGTCCAATCAAGCTCAGGACAGGTTAAATAACTTTCAAGAGAACCAGGGCCAGCGTTGGGACAATCTGCAGAGCGCGCGTGAAGATCGTCAAGCCTGGCGCGATACCGCCCGTGAAGATTGGCAAAATTACCGGAATGACATGTGGAATTATCGCTATGACCGGGCGGATCAAATCTGGGACAATTGTGAGGATCGCTGGGACAACCTTTTTGATAACAACTGGTGGGGCGGCTGGTACCCGGGTTACATCGCTGCCGCCGCTGTAACCAATCCGTGGTGGTGGTGGTCGTCAGCGACACCGTCCTATGTCACTGACTACACAGGAGTTTCAGATCCGTACTACTACGACTATGGGGTATCCAACGTCTACGAAGGCGATACCTACTACGTCAACGGAAAAGCTGCTGGCTCCGCCAAAGAGCAGTCAGAAAAAGTCGTTGCTTTGGCAAACGAGGTCGAGGAAGCGCCTCCGCCGATGCCGGCCAAAGAAAACGAAACCGGCGAATGGCTGCCTCTGGGAGTTTGGGCACTAACACAAGAACAGAAAGGAGACGCGGTGATGTTTTGCCAGATTTCCATTAGCAAAGACGGGATTGTCAGCGGCGCCTTCAAGAATACCCTCACCGGAGCGAGCGAACCAATCATTGGGGCCCTGGATAAGGAAAGTCAGCTAGTGGCCTGGCGGTTAGGAGAAAAAGGTAAAACCGTGATAGAGACGGGGGTCTTCAACTTAACTAAGGATGTCGCACCTGTGGTGCTCCATTTTGATAACAATACTACCCAAACATGGCTGATGGTGCGTCTTCCTCAGCCTGCACTGCCAGACCAACCAGCCAAATTGCCAGCAATCGACCGTACACCGCCGCCAGTAGCGCCAGCGAAAGCTGAGAACTCATGAATCGAATGAACGTTCGCATTCTCTTATTGGCTGTCTTGGCAGTAGTGGGAACTCCGCCTACTGCCTTCGCCGCCGACTACAAGGACTGGGCGGCACAAGGTTACCGCTGGTCGTTAGTCAGTGGACTGCATGCCTATAAATCCAAGGACGACGCGAAAAATGAACGTTCGCGCGAGAGAAGCTCTGTGTCGGAAAAAGTTAGATATGCCTACTATCTCAGACCAGGTAAGCTCGTCCTGGTTGTAGCAACCGATACCGCCGATGGGCTTTCTGAAATCCGCATGGGAGGGATTGCATCTGATCTCTGGACAGCCACGAAGAATTTGAGCACGCGTCCGGTGAAGAATAGCGTGGGCAAAATTGAAACTCCGGAAATGGCGGGCATCCTTCCGGTAACTACCGGAACGCCAAGTTCTGGCATGACTACCATTCCGAGCCAACGATGAGTCAGTCGCCGGGCGCCATCCGTTAAGTTTACTTA
>JAFAIO010000235.1 GCA_019236675.1 Verrucomicrobiota bacterium | reverse complement strand
GAGGTTGGACTTTTCTCTGAGCCTGGTCAGCCCAAGACCTTCTGCTCCTGCTTCCAAGATGATTGTGTGCAGATCAACCATAAGTAATTTTTAAGCCTGCAGAGACGCTCTGCCGAGATTTAAATGCGATTATCCACGCGGCTCCCTTGATGGCTTCCTTCGTGAAATTGCTCCTGTCGCTCCTAGCAAGCAGCTCCGGCAGAACGAGTAAGGTGAAAATCAGGCCCGTTGACACAAAAGCTCCGATAAAATGCACTTGAGTATTTAAGTGGAATGAACTGACCCGAGAATACGCAAAACAGCGTATTGACGAGGTATCCCTCTTTTTGGGCGCGATTCTCAAAAGTTAAGCGTAACGCTCTGCAACGTTTACATTCGATGATAGGTCCGCTTCCTTCTATTGGTCGCCGGCGGCGATTACAAAGGCCTGGTTTGTGAGTCAGATGGATGATGAAGATTTTCGCCTCCGCTAAGTCCATAGGGAGGTTAGCCCGTAACTTCTTGATGGCTTCGACTGGTTCACCAATTCGGCGCAAACGTACCAGTTCTGAGAGCAGAGAAATGGGTAGCCGATCTGGGACCCGAACGATTTTTCCGCAAGCCCGGCAGTAGGCTTGATCCAAAGGCGCGAAGGAGGACACAAACAACATCTCACGCAGAGCCGCAAAGAGGGGATGGCGGAGGAGGTGAAAAGTGAAATGTGATTGCGGATGCCGCGAAAAAGCGCAAAAACGCATTTCGCCGCCAGCGAGTCCTGACTTCTCATTTTCTATCAATTTTCCCATAGTTGCCAACGGCATGAAGATCCGATTGAAAGCAATAGCCGCAGTTCTCGCCGGTGTTGGCATTGGCGTTATCGCCATGCACGGGCTTCAGGGTGGACAGGCAAAGGCGCCGCCTGCATTTGTGGTTTCGAATATCGAGGTGACTGATCCGGCGGGATACCAGAAATATGGGGAGGCAGCAGCCGCAGTGGTGGCGACTTATCACGGTAAAATTTTGGTACGTGGAGGGAAAGCGTACCGCGAATGGACACGAATGGACGCGAATAAAAACAGAGAAACCGCAGATCAACGCAGATGGACAAGTGATTTGTAAGACGATCTACTTGATGCGAGCGCAGTGTGTGAATCCGAGCACTTGAACGGTTTGATTTGATTCCACGATGCGATAGGTGATGACGTAGTTACTGTGGATTAACTTGCGAACGTTTTGATTCTTTCGAACCTGGGTCCCGCGGTACGGCAGAGTTTCCAGACTCATCGCAACATCGATCAGTTCCAAGCCCAGTTTTTCAGCAGCTGTCGGGTTATCGACAGCCACATATTGGACGATGGAATCCAGATCAGTTTGTGCCGCGTTCGAAAGAATTACGGCATACGGCATGCGTCGCTTTACTGTCTCCGAGCCTTAGCGACAATTTGTCTGACTCTTTCACGTGCCTCTTCGAGCGTGTGAGTGGGTTCCCCTGCTTCTAACGATCGAATCCCTTTCTCGATTGCGGCCAGGACTTCTGGATTTTCTTCCGCTGCTTCCTCACCGAGTTCATGATCAAGAATATTCCAAAGCTGCCGCTTTTCTTCTTTGGTCAATCTCGGCAGCTCTTCGAGGATTTCGTTGATGCTCATTGTTCCTTTTCCACTTTACTTTTGTCCCGGACATTGGCTAGGCATTTTAGCTGCTCTTTGCAACTGCCTCGTGATCGCTCGGATGATGTCTCACATAAAGGCACGAATAGCCGCGAAAAAGCGCAAAGAACGCAAAAAAAGACCGCGAATGGACACGAATTTAAGCGAATAAAAATCTCACGCAAAGCCGCAAAGGGGGAGAGGTGAAAAGTGAGATGTGAAAGGTGAAAGACGGATCAGGAGCGGCCGCGAACGAACCAGCCTTTGCTAAAGCTATCGGGGGCAGGCTGCAAACAACGCGAAAAAGGAACCGCGAACGTCTAGCACAGCGAAAAGCGTGGTAGGATGTCTTTTTCACAGGCCGGCGACGGTGAGTCTTTTGAGGAACTTCTTGTTCGCTGAATGCGTTTGTCGAAGGTTCTGTAGCTTGCTCTGAAATGTTGGTTCTTGTCTCTGACGTACTGCCAAATCGCGCAAGTCGATCAGAAGTCGAACTGCTTGGCTGTAGGGACTAGCGTGCCGTTTTTCGATCAAAGCGAAGATCGTAGTCCAGGTCGCGTCCTGCCAACCTGCTAATAAGTCCAAATATCGGGCGCGATTTTCGGCTTCTAGGGCTTTGAGTTGCGCTTGTTCAGCGATTCGTCGCGCTTCGTTTTTCTCGGCTCGTCGTTGTCCACAGGCTTGCGCTGATGATCGAAGGTCTCCGATGGTGCGAAATTGTGGTTTCTTTGGCGATGAGTCAACTAGCCGATTCTCAAGGTGGAATCGATGCAAGATTTGGTTTTTCCAGTTCTCCCCAGGTTGTAGTAAGGCGGTGACCAATAGCCGGTTCTTATCTTGTTCCGGTAAAGAGCGCACCCACGTATGGAGTTGTTTCCGGTCCGGTCCGGCTTTGAGCGGTTCTGAAGCTTCGGCCGCGGCTTCGATGAGGTCCTGGTCGACTTGAAGAAAATCAATCAAGGACCGGAGTGGTTTTGATAATTCGCCGAGGCCGGCTGGGACTGGAGGCGCAGGTTCTCCGTCGTCAAACTCCTCGTTTTGCAAACAGAGAAGCCATCCCAGGTAGAGTGATCGAAAATCGCCCCGAAGTATATCCGAACGTAACGGCACGAGTGCTTGCATCCAACGGGTTCCATCATCAGCAAAATCTGGGTCCAGTTCGGAAATTTCGAACCCAAGGACGAGATTTTGGCGGGATTGGCTCATCCACGCGTGATCGCCATCTAACAGGCGTTGCACTTGCTCATGAGCGATTGAGGCCTTGGGGACGCGTAGACAGAACCGGCGGGTTCCCCAGTCTGATACATAGACAAACGTATCGAAATACTTCTCGAGCAGTTTAAAGGGATCAGCCTTCAGGTCTCCCCAGTCATAGTGATTCGTGAAACTGGTCGGTGTAACCTCTGCCCGTGTCGAAATCGCCTCCAGTGCGTCGACCTCCCGGTCGGTCAGTTCCCGATCCAGCGAACGAAACTCATAGTATTGATATTCACTCACTACGCGAATCCTGTTACAGGATTCGCGGATAGTAAATACCCCACGAGGCGGCTGCGACGCGACAGACCGCGATAGATATCACCTTGTTGTTTTTTGGAGTGACGAAGACCAATGTTACGTCGATCTATGGCCTGATCTGTTCTATGGGGGAACGCGCGGTGATGACCCGGAGCAAGTGTTTATGGATCTTCGGGTGATCGTGGCGGACGTCGTTGAATCCTACAAGGCCGAAGGGAAGCCGTTGCCTGAGCCGAGAGACCTGGTGACCGCCTCAGCGAGTCGTGCTCATCGAATTCCCTAGTCTTGCCGATGCGGAACGGTGGCGTTCTTCGCCGGAGTTCCAAAAGCTTAAGCCGTTACAACAACAGTCATCGAAGTATATCGAAAGCTTCGCGATTGAAGGCGGAACCGCGAATGAAAACCAACCGCGAATGGACGCGAATTGACGCGAAGACGGACAGGCGAACCGCAGCCCCGAAATTCTCCGGGGTGAAATGAACGCGGATATACGCAGATGGTCTGAATAGCCGCGAAAACGCGCAAAAGGCACAAAAAAGAGACCGCGAATGGACACGAATGAACGCGAACAAAATCTCACGCAAAGCCGCAAAGGTTAGGACATAAAAAAGGGCAGACACGAATTGAATCATGAGGCCGCTGCTCTAGCGTGGTAGACAATTTTCTGATACACTGCGAAAACGAAAGGATCTGGTGGCCGTGGCAGTGAATGTTCCATTAGACGAGATGTCGGTAGAAGAGAAGCTGCAGCTCCTGGAGGCGGTATGGGCTGATCTCAGCCGGGTGCCGGACGAGCTCGAGTCGCCAGCCTGGCATAAGGACGTTTTGGAAGAAACCGAGAGGAGAGTTCAGTCGGGCGAGGCAACCTTCTCAGATTGGCAAAAGGCCAAAGGCTCGATCCGAGATCGCCTCAAATGAGGATTGAGATTCTCTCCGACGCGGAAGAGGATCTCATTGCGGGTACTGCATTCTATGAACGACAGGGCTCCGGACTGGGCGATTATTTCTTAAATTCGATTTATTCTGATATCGATTCGTTGCTTATTTATGCTGGGATTCATCGGGTCGTATTTGGATTCCATCGAGCGCTATCCAAGCGGTTTCCGTACGCGATTTTTTATCGGTTCAATCGGGAAACCGAGGTGGTCCAGGTGTACCGGGTCCTGGATTTGCGACGGGATCCGTCATGGATCCAGAAACGGTTGAAGCCTCCGGAACGCTCAAAGTGAAAACAATACCATCAAAACACATTTTCGATGCGCGGATTGAAGACGGGGTATTGCGGGTTGTTTCGCCGGACTTTAAACGGATGGAGATCCCAATTTCAAAAGTCGAAGAGCTGTCAAAAGCGGATAAGAAAACGGTCGAGCATTTCGAGATCGATGACGATGGTGCATACATTTACTGGCCAAACCTCGATTTGCACCTTGGCTGGGAACAGCTTTTTCAGATTGTTGATCCGGAAGCCGCGCGTAAGGCAAAACAAAAGAGTCACCAATTCAACGAGCGTTATGGAGCTGCGATTCCCAAGCTTCGTGAAGAAAAAGGCCTCGCTGTGACTGAAATTCCAGGGCTAAGTTACAAACAGCTCCGGCGTATCGAACGTGGTGAGTGCTGACTAACATCAAACGCGGCAAAAGAGCTGGCAAAGGCGCATGGGATCACACCAAACGATTATCTACATAATTTGGCTGCTGCGCTGCGCGAATAAAATCGCTCGCCTGCGGTCGGACATCAGAAATATGGGGAGGCAGCAGCCGCGGTGGTCGCTACTTATCACGGGTCAGATTTTGGTACGGGGCGGGAAAGCGTACCGCGAATGGACGCGAATTAACGCGAAGACAGACAAACCGCAGATGAACGCAGATTTACGCAGATGATCTTAATAGTCGCAAAAAGCGCAAATGTAAGACCAAGGCGGAAATAGCCGACAATTATTAAGAGCTTTGCCGGCGAGGCGGACGCTGACTAAGAAAATCTCACGCAAAGACGCAAAGGTTGAGACAGAACCGCGAATGCATGCGAAGGGGCGCGAATAAAAAACTTTAGTCGCAGATAAACACCCAATGGACGCAGATGGTGCTTGGCTAAAACCGATGGCCGAGGCTACGCGCGCACAGATCATAGATTATAAGTGACAGGTGACGGATAGGGCAGCCGTCGCAGGATAAAACATCTAATGCGAGCAGAGAAAGTCTTACTGGCCTCGGTCTTCTTCGGATGCGGACTCTTTCTATCAGTCAGTGCAGACGAGATGGGTCGACTAACAAACCCTGACTTGATTGCACCGATTTGGATCAGTGCTTTCATCGCATTCTCATCAGCGATACTGGTCTTCGTTCCTCGAGCTCGCAACCTGGGCTATCTGTTGACGGGAGCTTGGCTCTCCTTTGTACTCTTCCTTGGCTACATAACATTCCGGTTGTATCCCGGCGGATTTTTGTACCGGGGATACTCCGTCACTCGCCTCACTATTTTGATCATCGTTTTCGTTGATGTTTTAGTCGCTGTCTGGACTGGACTGGTGTTTTTCCGAGAGAACCAACTGTTGCCTAGGGGCTCGGATGAAAAAGCGGCTCCGGGACCAAACCAGGAGGTTTCTTATTCCCCGGAGTTCGTGCCCGAAAGCAATACTTCGGGCACCATTGACGACCTCACGGAGAAGGTCAGAGGTTTGGAAAAAAGCCTAGAAGAGGAAAAGAGCGCTCACAAAAAGATCTTGGCTAATCGGCCGTATGAATCGCAACTGGCAATGTCCTTCGCAGTTTCTCTCTGCAGCGAATGGTTGAAACAGTATCCAGGTAAGCTGTTTTCATTGAACAATTTTCAGGGGAATTTAGATCGCGCTCTCGCTGAATCTTTGGGGTAACAAATCGCTCTTGTTGGCTGGTAGAGCTCAAGCGCAGTCGTGACGAGATCAAATCGGAGTGGAGAAAGCCGGCACGAATCCGTCAACTTAAGGCGCTCCAGGCGAACCCGAAGATCGAGGGAATTGCCAACCGATGTCATTGGCTTGGTTGGGGTGAGGTCGACCGAGAGAAGGGGCTAGACCTTCGATTTTCCGGGTATTGGAAGTGCGAAAACCTGGAAGATCATCCTGAGCAAGTAATCAGCGTTGATGTATTCGCCAGCCAAGCCTTCCTAATGGACGGAAAGATCGGAGTCTCTGCCAAAGAGATGAAGCAATATCTGGAATTCTTGTTCAGTGCAGCCGGAATGAGCGCAACGGCGTTGGCTGATTCCGATTCGTTCGCTGTCCTCGTATTCTCTTGGAATCCGCAGGAAGGGCCACGCTGCTGGTGCGAGAGTATGGAGTTTCTCGGACGTGTGATGGAGAGAGGGCTAACTGAAGAACGAGAAAGGCGCTTAGCTCAAGAACTAAAGAAGTCCCGCGACGCTTACACTCTCGGATCCAAGCGCTCACCCGACTATGGCATTGCCAGGTCGAGAGAAGATGATCAAAAGAAACCTAAAGGGCCGCCTCCTTTCTCCAGGTAGTTACGGTGGCCAGGGACGCAAAGGCACACAGAGGGCGAAGACTGTGAAAGGTGATAAGTGAAAGGTGAAAGACCTGCCCTGAGCTTCTCGGCAAGCTCGATGCAGGCAAGCATCTAGCCTTTCGATAGAGCTCAAGACAGGCCGTCGAAGGGGTGACGGGTGAGGCTCTTATGTACCCTGACGGCATCCAAGTAGTAGCCAACTTGAAACGTCTTGGCGAGAAAAGCGCCCTACTGACTGACCGAGGTGAAGTGCTGGGTAACCTTACAACACGATGGAATGATCTTCGTAAGAAACACCCGAAGCTGATTCGCGCGATGGTTTATAACCCTGACAACCAAGATTGGGAGGATAGCGCACTGGCGATCGGCCGATCCGTTTGCGAAGTTTTCTGTCCATATTTCGAGCAAGACAAAGTTCAAGACGCGATTACCCAGACAATGGATTCGAAAGAATAGTTCGAGGCCAATTAGGCTATTCTCTTTTGTTGATCTTTGATCGTTTGAGGGGCCGCCAAGGCGAATCTCAGTGGATCGAGCCTAAGAACAGAAAATAAAACGGTTACTTGGAGAAACAAATCAGAAAGGCAAATGATGAGTCCAGCAGATAGATATCATCTTGTCGTTTATTGGAGTGACGAAGACCAATGTTACGTCGGTCTGTGTCCTGATCTGTTCTACGGGGGAACGCACGGCGATGATCCAGAGCAAGTATTTAAGAATCTTCGGATGATCGTGGCTGACGTCGTTGAATCCTATAAAGCCGAAGGCAAGCCGTTGCCTGAGCCAAGAGACTTGGTCGCCCCCTAGTTGCGTGCACGTTTCGTACGCTTGCTCGGGTCTCTCAAAAGTAACTGTCTTACCGATTCCAGGGTATCGGTTCCGAGCCAGACACATTTTTAAAAGTTCCGGCTGAGGTGACCGATCCGGTGGGATACCAGAAATATGGGGAGGCAGCAGCCGCGGTGGTGGCGACTTATCACGGTAAAATCTTAGTACGGGGCGGGAAAGCGGTGGTATTTGATGGGCGCGCGCCGCAGCGCGTCGTGCTGATTGAATTCCCTAGTCTTGCCGATGCGGAACGGTGGCGGTCTTCGCCAGAGTTCCAAAAGCTTAAGCCATTACAGCAACAGTCATCGAAGTATATCGAAAGCTTCGCGATTGAAGGCGGACCGCGAATGGATCCGCCTTCGCAAGCTACGGCGCGACAGGCTACGAACTAAGGCGAAGACAAATCAACCGCGAATGGACACGAATTGACGCGAATAAAACCTCACACAAAGACACGAAGGCACAAAGCGAGGCCAATAGTAGCCGCAAAACCAAAACGAAGAAAAATGTCACGCAAAGACGCAAAGCCGCAAAGGTTCGGATCTGAAGAGGCGGAGCCGTGGAGCGTTGCCTTGCTTGCGAGGCCGACCTGGCCGCGTGGTGGTGAAATATTTGTAGTCCCGCAGCTGCCGGATTGGAGCGAGGCGAAGGCCTAGGATCGGTAAAAGCGGCCTTTGCAGGATGAGCGCAGGGCGGCTACAATTAGTCCCATGCCGACAACCGGGTACCGCTATCTTGTAAACCTGCCAGATGTACGCGGAGGGAACACGATCGTAGAGGGGACACGGATCGGAGTGCATGACGTAGTAGGGCTGATCGTCAACGGGGCTAGCATCGATGATGTTGTACGGAGTTTCCCTGACCTGAGGCGGGCACAGGTGTACGAATGCTTGGCTTATTTTGAGGACCATCGGCCAGAAATCGATGCTCTCATTGCTCGGCAGATGAGCGCTGGCCAGTGAAGTTTTTTCTGGATCACGACGTGCCAGCCGAAATTGCTCGAGTGCTTCGGCACGAGGGTAACGAGGTCATTGAGTTGCGAGAAGTTTTGCCGGTGCAGGCCACCGACCCCGATGTGTTCAATTATGCTCGTGAAAACGACTTTATCCTAATCACATGCAATCGAGATGACTTCTTGCCTTTTGCCAGCAGATCAGCCAATCCAGGTCTAATCGTTCTGATCCGTCGCCGAAGCAGGCACGCCGAATGCGCAAATTTGCTCGCATTGCTGGATCGAACAGGTGATTCAGGGTTGCGCAATAATATTAACTTTGCCTGAAGGGCCCCTTAACTGTCCGAGTCGTGACTTCTCCTTTCCTGTCAAAGGCACCGCCAATATTTGTGATTTCAAGTATCGAGGTTCCAAGAGTTTAAGCCGTTACAACAACAATCATCGAAGTATATCGAGAGCTTCGCGATTGAAGGCGTACCGCGAATGGACACGAATGAAAACCAACCGCGAATGGACGCGAATTAACCCGCTTTCGCAAGGCCTACGGCGCGGCCGGCAGCGAAGACAGACAAACGAACCGCAGCCCCGAAAGTCTCCGGGGTGAAATGGACGCAGATTTATGCAGATGGTCTGAATAGCCGCAAAAAGGCGCAAAAGGCGCAAAAAAGGGACGAATTAACGCGAATAAGATCTGACCAAAGAACGCAAAAAAGCACTGTGAATAGAAATGAACTAGTCCGGCGCGCGGCAGTCCGTCTCGTTTCGTACGCCAGTCAGATGATCAGGCCTGTGAGAGATATTTGGTTTTGAACGGTCCCGATCTCATCCGATAAAAGATGTCAGTATGCCGCGCAAGATTCGCGAACTCGTCAGAGATCTGAGGAATGCCGGATGGTATCAGGTTCCAGGTGGGAAGGGCGATCACCGAAACTTCAAACATGACAAATCCAGACATTTCGTCATTATTCCTGACGCGGACAATAAGGACGCTAAGCCTTACCTGGAGAAACAAATCAGAAAGGCAATTGATGAGTCCAGCAGATAGATATCACCTTGTTGTTTATTGGAGTGACGAAGACCAATGTTACGTCGGTCTATGCCCTGATCTGTTCTATGGGGGAACGCACGGTGATGATCCAGAGCAAGTATTTAAGAATCTTCGGACGATCGTGGCTGACGTCGTTGAATCCTACAGAGCCGAAGGCAAGCCGTTGCCCGAGCCAAGAGACTTGGTTGCCCCCTAGTTGCGTGCACGTTTCGTACGCTTTTTGTGCCTTTTCGCGGCTATTCAGACCATCTGCGTAAATCTGCGTTCATCCGCGGTTCGTTTTTGTCTTCGCTGCCGGCCGCGCAGTAGGCCTTGCGAAGGCGGGTCCATTCGTGTCCCCTCGCGGTTGGGATTTCGTTGGCTGATCCAGACGTTGCTTTATAGTTCAGTATGAATGCCTCCCCTGTTCTTTCACTTTATCGTTATTTTGTGGCGGCATCGCGGATGCAGCACCATTTTGAAGCCAACCCGGTTCCCCTTGAGGAACCGCAGTCTGCGAAGGGAGCGGATCCGGATCGGGTACTCGAGTTGTTCGCCGGGCCTCGGGGTAATTTCATGTATTATTGGTACGGGAGCCTTTACGCCGTGGTGGAAGGGTTTCAAAAGTTGCAGCTGAGCGATCAAAGTATCGACGCGCTGCTCGGTTCTCCTAATGTCAATGCTCTGCGCCGTTGCCGGAATGGCGCTTTTCATTTTAGGCCAACTTATTTTTCGGCGAGATCGCTCAAGGCCATCAGTACCGATGAATTTGTCAGGTGGGTGCGTGAGGTAATGGATGCGTTTCGCGGGTACTTTGAGAGGCAACCGCGAATGGATCCGCCTCCGCAAGGCCTTCCTCCTTCGTCCCTAGTTCCCGAAACTATGGCGGACAAGACGGCGCGACTAGTTCCGCCTCCGCAAGGCCTTCCTCCGTCGCTAAAGCTATAGAGGACAAGACGGCGCGACTAGCTGCCAATTAACACGAATAAGATTTTTAACCACAGCCCCGAACCCCGAAAGCTTTCGGGGGAACATTCTCCGGGGTGAAATGGACCAGCCGTTGCGCGAGGCTATGGCGGGCAAGCTGCGGATTGACGCAGATAGGGATGGGGGAGGTGAAAAGTGAAACGTGAAAGGTGAGAGGTGATTAGTGGGAAATACCTGAGAAGAACCGCAGAGATTTCAGGTCTGCCAAACGCTATTTACACCTGCGGATCGCCACGCGCCGAGTGCCAAATTCGGATAATGTAAATGATCTGATTCGGTTCATCTATCCTGTAAACGATGCGATATGGACTACAGATCGCTTCGCGAATCACGGGGTCGTTCAGTTCTGGAACCATGCGCTCCCTTCTGGGGAACTCTGCGACGCCCTCTGCCTCCTTAATCATCTAAACCCGAAGCTCACCGCAGCTTTCGGGTTGTCTGATTTTATGTACTGAACAACGGCTTTGAGATCTTCTCGAGCGCGGCCCGTCCAGATTATTCTGAAAGCCATTGGGCCAGCTCTTTTTTGACCTGTTCATGAGGAATCAGGGGACCGTCAGTAATCTCCTTTAGGCCTTCGCGAAGAGCCCGCAAGAAATGAACCCGGTAGGATATCTCCTCGAGTTCCTGTGCATTTAATTTTGGCAGCTCATCGAGTATTTCCTTGATGATCATTGCTCGGCTTCCAACGTACGTTTGCTGTGCGAGTTGGCCAGAAATCGATTAGGAAATCTTACGCAAAGCAAGAAGAAAGGAGTTCGAAGAGGACACTCCTTCTCGGAAAATCGAATTGCAGATCGACCAGCCGTCGTCCGGCAGCCGCAGACGCGGGACTATGGCGGGCAAGCGAACGGTCCCGGCGATGTTCGCAGCCCAGGGGTTGACGCTAAATTATTGCCTACAAAG
>JAFAIO010000191.1 GCA_019236675.1 Verrucomicrobiota bacterium | reverse complement strand
CCGAATTGGGTTTGTATCTCACGGCTTGTGGGCGGGAACCCGGTTTTGCGTTGATGTTTGCGGATAAAATCGAGGACCTTTTGCTGACGACCGGTCAAGGGTTCCATACTGTTCAAGGGAACACTTTACATGAGTGTGTTCGATTCGGCAAATGACGGTAGGGCAAAACCTAGGCGCGGCTCGGATGTGTTTAACAGCCCGGCTAGATCGGGCCGGGTTTGAGCCGGGTTCTGGAGGTGGTTTCCCCTCGACGTACTTACCACAGAACGGCTCAAATCCGGCGCGGACGAGCGCATATCAAATGGCAGGATCCTGGGCGCGCCGAGATTTTCGCCCTACCAATCGTGATCGTCTTCCTCTTTGCTCACTTCTCATGAATATGGTAATGAGCTTGCCTGATTTCTGGCGCGTCCTGAGTGACGCTGTCGAAACAATTTTATGCGGTTGCCTCTATCATTGGTTGTGGCTTGCGTGATCGCCGCCAGCGCATGGTCGTTCTCCAGCCGGCTTGGAGCTCAGGGATTTGGCGTGCTCCGGAATGATCCGAACGAAGTCATCCTGCAAGTAATCCGAACCATGCCAGAAGGAGGCGGGTACTCGGCCTCGAACGAAGCGAATGCCCGGTTAGCAGAAGCAGCGCGGACGGTGAGAGGTACACTGACGCTGGAGCCGGCTATCGCCAAGCCAAGCTATTGCTCGGGGGCTACCTACTTGGTCTTTTTAGCGACTTTGGCCAACCTGAATAACCAGGCGCCCATCACCGGTCCGTTAGCGGACAGCCTTGCTATCAAAGGACAACCGGATGGAGTCGGTATCTGGGGTAGATGGAATTCTAACGGGCCGGGTACCGCCTGTCTCTTCCATGAGCTGCAGATCGGCGAAAATTTTACTGACTGGAACTCAGCTCGGCAGGGAGATTTCATGAAGATCTTTTGGAATCCAAATGTCGGCCGGCGTGAACACGGCCACTCCGCGATCTATCTAGGCACAACGACAGAAAACGGGGTAGAATGGGTTACGTTTTGGTCCAGCAATCAGCCCAACGGCTTTGGACAGAAGCGGGTGCCGAAAACAAAGATTGCTTACGTTATTTTTTCGCGTTTGAAGTACCCCGAACGGCTCCAGCACAACTTTGCCTCTCTGCCCAGGAAAAATAGCTACCTTGCCAGTCTGCTGAGCAAGGATTCGTCCTTAGCGGAAGCGATGCACAATTCTGGGGTTGAGTAAGGCGGTGGATCGTGGTTCGCGATGGGAGCCGCGACCGATGGGACTTATGGGACACATGTGACTAATGGGACCCGGCGTGGCACACGCCGAGAACGGTGAACGGCAAACCGTAAAAAGCCGTTTGCATCGATGCAGGTTCTCTCCGACTCTTGACCCCGGTAAACGGAACTAAAACTGCTAGCCGAACTTTATTCATTTAATGAGTCAGGAGCCTAACAAGACAAACCCGACATTTCAAAACGCTCCCGGTGAAAGCGCCGTGCATTCTAGTCAGAGTCACGCGGATTTTAAGCCGGAGCCGGAACAACTGGGCGAATTGCCTTCCGGTTATGGAGACATGTTCGTGGTCGCACGCGATCCCCACTGGCTCTTTACCTACTGGGACTTCGATTATTCAAAGTTCCCCGGGCAACGTCAGCTCGGCTTGCAGGTATTCCGAGGTGACGTGCTTGAAACGACCGTCGATATCAATGAGGTCGCGCGGAATTGGTATATACCGGTTCAAGCCGCTAATGCGAGCTATCGGGTTGTGTTCGGGTACAAGGATAGCCACGGCACATGGCATTCTATGGGTGAGGCTGGTCCGACTCATACTCCTCCGGAAGCGGTCAGTACCGAGTGGGACACTCTATTTGCGACGGTCCCGATTCACTTGACTTTTAATCTGTTGGTTGACGTCGTAGAAGCGGCTAAGAGCCGGGGCGAACCGCTGGCCGAAGCCTTAGCGCGGTTGCAGCAGGCAGCTTTTAACGAAGGCAGCCGTTCTCCCAACTGGGGTCCGGCGCAGCTGCAAATGCTGGAAACCTTGTTCGGGAAAGACCTGCTGGCCCGGTTGTCCTCGATGGATTCGTCCGAACTGTCGTCGTTTCTGCGAGCCGACTTTTCTGCGCAGATCAGCTCAGAATCGGCAAGCGAGCTTGTTGCGAAAAGCCGGCTTGCCCAACTTTTAGTGCCGGCGGAATCAAGCCTGTTCAGCGGCGGTATATTTGGAGCTGCTTTATCCAGCGAACTGTTTCAGAGCGGCCAAGAACTGAGTTCAGGCGCGCTAAGCTCAGCTGCGCTAAGTTCGATCGGACTAAGCTCCGCGGAGCTCGTCTCGCGCCTTAGCAGCCTGGGTCTGAGTTCGGCCGAAATCACGACTCTCTTGAGCAGTGAAAGTCTAAGCAGCGCTGCGTTTAGCAGTGCGGAACTCAGTTCGATTGGGTTGTTTTCTCAACTACAAATCAATCTGGCCGAACTAAGCTCCCTCGGGTTGAGCTCATTCGAGCTCAGCTCAGGCGCGCTAAGTTCGGAACGGTTGAGCGCCCTGCAACTGGCGGCACTGGAAATGGGAGCACTAAGCTCGGAGCAACTTAGCTCGGCTTGGTCAAGCAGCTGGAGCGGCCTGGAGTTTGGGCCTTCAAGTTGGAGTGAATTAATCTCCGAAAGCAGCTTGTTCAGCGCAGTCGGCGCAAGCTGGGGCGGTGAGTCGTTTGCGTTGACCCAGCGTGAGTTCTTCATGCACGTCAACGCGGAAGTGATCTTCTACGGAGGCACTCATCCGGAAGCGAAAGTCACGGTTGCCGGCCAGCCGATCCAACTCCAGCCCGATGGCACCTTCCGGTATCATTTCATTTTCCCGGACCACGATTTCGAAATCCCGATTGTGGCGGTGTCTCCCGACGGAAAAGAGACGCGCTCGGCCACGCTGTTCTTCCGAAGAGAAACGACTCGACAAGGCGATGTCGGCCACACCGCTCAACCGCCATACTTGGCAGAGCCGATGGGGACTAAGGTTAGTGATGTGATTGGTGATTGGTGATTGGTGATTGGTGGGGCGAGGCTCCTAAGATCCATTGCAACACCGAAGCTCTGCTATTCACCTGGCCGGACAGCGTTATTGGACCACCTTTAATCGCCGCATGCTGGGAACCCCAGAGGCTTTAACCGTGGCCTCCAGGGTTCCGTGTGCTTGCTGGAAGGGTTCTGAAATGAACGCGATTCAGCGCTTCAATCCGAGTACAACGGGGAAAAGGGCGCGGTGTTTCAAAAAAATAGCGATCTGTAAGCCGGACCCGGCGTGGCTCCATCCTGACCGCCGATCAACTCGGGCGCCACTTTCAGGGCGCCGACCGGGCACGGCTTAACCCAGGGCTAAAGCCTGGCTAAAGCCCTGGGCTGTAAATGTATAACCGCTTCGCGGTACAAACTTCGAGGCTCACTCTAGGCGGAAACGCACCGGAGTCCGCAGCTTCACTGCTTAATCCCCGCCAATTTTGTTCTACCCTATCGCCGCGATAAAAGCGTCTGAAGTGGACACAGCGCCGAACACGCCGCCTTGCATCTTTATCATTTTGAGCGCGGCGAGATAGTTGCCGTAATCGGTTGCGCCGGTGCAATCGGCGAGCAGGAGACATTCGTAGCCTCGGTCGTTGGCCTCGCGCATCGTGGTATGAACACAGACATCGGTGGTGATCCCAGCCAGAACGATATTTTTGACCCCTTTCTGGCTGAGTAACATATCGAAGTCAGTCGCGTAAAAAGATCCTTTGCCGGGTTTGTCGATCACGGCTTCACCCGGCAAGGGCGCTAGTTCTGAAATTATTTCCCAGCCTGGTTCGCCCCGGGTCAAGATCCGCCCGCATGGTCCGGGGTCACCAATACCGGCACCAATTCGTTGGCTACGCCAGCGTTTGTTCGCAGGCAGATCCGACAAATCCGGGCGATGCCCTTCCCGGGTGTGCATGACATGGAACCCTAGCCGCCGAGTTGTCGTCAGGACCCGCTGGATCGGCTCGATTGGAGCGCGAGTCAACGAAAGATCATAACCCATTTTATCAACGTAACCGCCGGGCCCGCAAAAGTCGGTTTGCATATCGATGACCACAAAAGCGGTATTTTCAGGCCGCAGGTCCCCATTATAAGGCCAAGGATACGGATCAGCGTCTACGAGCGTTGGTCGCATGTCCGGCAACGAAGGCTAAGTCCGATCAATTTGCTGGCTCTGGCAGCTCAGCATGCGCTTCGGGAATCTTTGCTGCACTCGGCAAAGGTACCGAGAATTTCGAGCACGCAAGCAGGACAACTGCCACCCCCAGATAGCTCAAAGCCACGACCGGCGACTGCCCAAAGCCTATTTTCTCGCCATGGATAAACCCGAAGAAAGCGAGCACTGCTCCTGCTAGCGCGAAGAGCGCAGCCTTAGTAAATCGGCGATCGATGATGAATACAGCGACTGCGCCAAGGATGAGACCGGCCAGAATCGCGCCGCCTCCCAAAACTTCCAAACCGCGATAGAGTACACCCTTGTCAGCGAGTTTATCGAAACCAACCGCTGCTGCATTTGTCCCGGCAGCTGCAAAGGCGTTATCGATCTGGAGTTTACCCCAGGCGGCCAAGTGTGGCACTAAGGCCAGAACGATTGCCGGAGCATGAGTTTTCGGAGTCTCCTGAAACGCCTGCGCTCCGATGAGCATGCCGATGTACAAGAGGATTGGGGATATGGCCACCACTGGAATGAGCGCCATCATCAACGAGATAATGCCAAACCAGGACAAAACGATTACCATGATGCCGGTAGCTGCGGAATAGCCAATTCTCCCGCCCATCGCTTTCCATCCCGGATGACCAATGTAAACGGCATTGATAAAAGGATTTCCCATCAGGCAGCCGACTAAGCTCACCAGACCATCGGCAGTCAAAACCCGGGTCGTAGGAAAACTGTCACCGGCCACCGAGGCGCTCTCTACATTATCCATGGCCTCGACCAAATCATAGATTCCGAACGGGATCGCGGTCACCAGGATCACGCCAAGAAATTGGAAACCCGAGAACACATGGTTCACTGCAGGGATCGGGACCGAAAATCCGAAGTTGGCAAAGGCCTTGGCGAGATTCTCGATCTTCATTTCGCCGTAACCCAGACCGAATAAATTTGAGCCCCAGGCAATAATGCAACCGACTGCAATCGCAATTAACCCGGCAGGTATCCCGCGAAAATAGCGGACGCCTCCAAACCAGCTGGCCAGAATGATGGCAAAACAGGTTACGCCGATGACCGGGGTCATGAACATCTCTAGAGCCGGGCGCATTGATATGAAGGCGACAGAGACACCAGCTAACGTGCCCAAAAGAGCCGCGCGCGGAGTGATTTTGCGAATAATGGGCGCGATGAACCCACCGGCCATAAGCACAAAACTTTGCACAAAGACCCAAGTCAGCCCGGCTTCCCAGCCTTCGACCGGGTCGCCGGTTTTAGTAGCGATCGGCAACATGATCACGAACGTGACCACGAACATGTGAGGGACGCTGATGCCGGAAGGAAGCGCACAGACGTCGTCTCGGCCAGTACGCTTCGCCAACCGGTAAGCCAGCCAAGCATAGTAGAGTGTGCTCAAGCATAGCATCAAACCGGTCGCCGGTAGAATCCTCCTGAATACGAGATCGTCCGGCATCTTCAGCACGAACCTCAGCAGCCCTGTCAAAACGAGCAGATTGACCAGGATATTCGTGCCAAAGCCAAAGAATGCATTCCAGTCACCTGGCGCCCAAATATTAGGCTTTGTTCTAGTCATAGCTTGCTTCTCAACGTTGTGGTCCTGATTTCACGCCGGCGTCCTGGGTGCAGGCGTGTTTTCACCAAGAGCAGTCAGCAGCCGGTCCGAGTGCGATACCCAGCCGAAGATGCCGCCTTGCGCCTTGATCATTCTCAACCCCATGTCCTGAAATTCCGGAAAGTAGGATCCAACACAGTCTTCCAACACCAGGCATTCGTAACCGCGATCGTTCGCTTCGCGTACGGTGGTGTTAACACAGACCTCTGTAGTGACTCCGGTGACGACTAATTTCTGAATCCCACGATTCTGAAGGATCGCATGGAGGTCCGTCCCAAAAAACGCCCCTTTACCTGGCTTATCAACGACAGGCTCAGACCGCAGCGGGTATAACTCGGGAATAATGTCGTGCCCGGCTTCACCTCGAACCAAAATGCGACCCATCGGTCCGGGATCGCCAATAGAAATCGTGCTTCGGCCGCGCTGCTTTTTTGAAGGCGGAAGATCGCTAAGATCGGGGCGATGCCCCTCCCGAGTATGGATCACCTGGAGGCCCGATGCACGCCAGGCTGTCAGAAGCTTCTGATTCGGTTCGATCGTCCGTCGCAAGCGAGAAACATCGTTACCCAGCATCTCGCCGAAACCACCCGGCTCGAGAAAATCGCGCTGCATGTCGATGATCAAAAGAGCTGTCTGTGTCGGATTAAACTCGTAAACGTAAGGCTCGGCCTCAACGCTCACGGTGCTGCTCAGGTTCATGGCAGGGGAGGATATTTCGGCGATCAGCTCAAAGCGGGGAATCGTCAGAGAGCAGAACGCTCTGCAGATATGAAGCATCACGGATGCCACGCGCCGCGCGATCGTTTATAGGGCTAAAAAACTCAGAATTCGAGCATTCTGTGGACGGCCTCGGCTGCGCGACCATAGGCGGTGAAGCGCTGACACAATTTAGCTTGGTCCCGGCGACTGCCGGATTGAAAAAACGGCTCCGTAGGAGTCAAATCTTTATAGCTCGGTTCGGAAAAAACGGAACCAGCTCCGAAGGAGCGACATCTAATCCGAAACCACCTTCTATGTCGCTCCTAGCGGAGCTGCTCGACTTTTTACGTTACCATTACTATAAAGATTTGGCTCCTACGGAGCCGGTAATGCTATCGGCTGCATCAACCCGGGAACCAAGTCGCGTTTCTCAACAGCCTGCGGGACCTGGGGATAGATAGAAAGAGCGAGCAGCGGGCGTCGCAACCGAAGCACACTCGCTGAGAACGTTTCCCATCCCAAAGCATTTGACTGTTTTTATTCGTTCAGAACAAATTACTGCACATGAAGGATTTATCGGGGTTGTCTTTCGATATTGGGACATTACAGAGTGGTTACCATTCCGGTGCATTCACTCCAGTTGAGGTGGTCGCCGAAGTCTATCGACGGATCCGTGCTTTAGATGGGAACCCGATTTGGATTTATCTCGTTCCGGAAGAAGCTGCATTAGCCGCAGCCAAAGCTTTGCCGGGCACGGTGAATAACCCGCTTTTCGGAATTCCCTTTGCAGTCAAGGACAACATCGATGTGGCCAAGCTTCCAAGCACCGCGGCCTGTCCCAGCTTCAGCTATGTGGCGCTAAAAAACGCCACGGCCGTACAACGACTTCTCGATAACGGAGCCATCCTTGTCGGCAAAACAAACTTGGACCAATTCGCAAAGGGACTAGTAGGCGTTCGTTCAC
>JAFAIO010000149.1 GCA_019236675.1 Verrucomicrobiota bacterium | reverse complement strand
CACCCTAATCTCGACTCTGGCAAAAGGAGTCTTGGAGGGACGATTAGAGTGGGGGCTCATCGGAATCGGCGCAGCGGCTGGTGTAGTCTTGATCGTCATCGACGAAATGCTAGGTCTCGCCGGCAAGTTGCGTTTACCTCCTCTTTCTATCGGGATCGGAATTTATCTGCCACTCACTACCACGACGCCGATTATAGTAGGTGCGATCATCGGTTGGCTTTACGAGCGTTGGGTCTCCGGCAAGCCATACGAACCGATCGCCAAACGCCTGGGTGTATTGCTCGCATCCGGATTGATCGTGGGAGAAAGCTTATTTGGAGTTATTCTTGCGGCCCTGATCGTGGGTAGTAGCCGCGAAACCCCGCTCGCCGTAGTCGGCGATGACTTCTCGTCCGCGTCCGCGATCCTGGGCGGCCTCGCTTTTGTGATCGTCATCGTCGCGATGTATTCAGCAATCCGCCGGACGGCTTCGCGAATAGCTGAGAGCGAATAAAGGAGGAGCCAGAATCCAGGAGCGAGGAGGAGCCTGGCATTGTGGTGCTGGCGTCGGGATGGCTCACATTTTGAGAGGACGTTTGGGTTGGGCGCCCAGATGTTGCGTTTCGGTTAGTGATTGCCCGATCCCTACAGGAAAGCCCTTTCCTGGTGCGCGGCTTGATTGACCCAACGCCCCTCCTAGCTCCTAGCTCCCAGCCTCCCCCCTTCGTAACTCCTTGAACTGCTCGAACTCATTCCCGATTATCTCCACATGGACCCATTCGTCGGCACGTCCGGTTATCAATACCCCGCCTGGCGAGGTACCTTCTATCCCGAGAAATTGGCGACTGCGAAAATGCTCAGCTTTTATGCGGAACAATTTCGGACCACCGAGGTTAACTATTCTTTCCACCGCATCCCCAGTCCGAAGACGATCGAAGGCTGGTATCAATCTACAACCGACGGCTTTAAGTTCGGTTTAAAAGCTCCGCAGAAAATCACGCACTGGGCAAAACTTAAAGATTGTGCGGACACCCTGAATTATTTCTTCGGCGTCATCTCGGACCTTGGGACGAAACTCGGCCCAATCCTGTTCCAACTGCCTCCGACCTTCAAGATGGACCTTGCGCTTTTCACCGACTTCTTGAGTCCGTTCCCTGAGAGCATTCAGGCCGCCTTCGAGTTTCGCCACGAAAGTTGGTTTGATGACTCGGTTTTCGCTCTTCTGCGGAAACACAACGCCTCACTTTGCATCGCGGAAAGCAGCGACTTTGCCGCCCCCGAAGTCGCGACCGCCAATTTTGGTTATCTCAGGTTACGGCGCGAGGATTACCAATCGGCCGACATCGACCGCTGGGCGAAATTTGTCCAAGCCCAACAAGATCAATGGAAGGAAACGTTTATTTACTTCAAGCACGAAGAGAGCGGTATCGGCCCAAAGCTGGCCAAGCAGATGATTGAGAGGCTGGCGAAATGAGGGCGCGGCCCTGGAGGGGAGCCGCTTTGGCGCGTACCCCAGAGGCCCAGATATATTTTTCCCCGGTTCGGGGAAGGCCAATACGGTGTTAAACAGGCGGCTCCCGCTAATTACCGCACGCCATGTTTTTGCCCATCGCACTGTTCGAAGATTATTTACCGGCATTAGGCGTCCATAAACCTAACACGCGTCGAAACGTTCTCGGGAGCCGCCTGTTTAAAACGGTTTGCAATCATCCACCCGCCGTAACAAATATCGCGGGTCTCTTTGGGTACATTCCAAAGCGGCTCCCTTCCAAGAATTTTCCCGCTGCGCGATTTAAGACGGCTTCGTCAGAACCTTCAGCACATCCGCTGCCTGTGCATCCGTGCTCGCCTTGGTATCAAACCAGATCAACTTCCCGTCTTTAAACAGATAGGCTTGCCGGCTGGCATACGCATTTTTGAACAATGGTACGCCGAAGGCTCCGATCACCTTCTTGTCGGGATCAGACAACAGTTCGAACGGCAGGTGATTCTTATCCGCAAACTCTTTTTGCGCATCGATGGTATCAACGCTGACACCGAATATTTTAACTCCTTTCGCTTGCAGCTGCGTGTAGGAGTCGCGGAGACTACAAGCTTGGGCAGTACAACCCGAAGTCATCGCTTTCGGATAGAAATAGACCAACGTGTATCCCGAGTTGTTTTCCCCAAGATTCACGTCTTGGCCCTTCTGATCCTTGGCGGCAACCGCGGGGATCGTATCCCCCAACTTAAGGGTTCCGTTGCTTTGCTCGTCGGACGCTCCCAGCCCGCTGAATACCAAACCCGCCGATAACAGAGACATAACGAAGAAAGATTTCATGTTTAACCTCCGTGGAAGAACACTCAATCCACGCTGGCCACACTAAAGTCAAGACCAGGGGACCCTGATGCCCAAGTAAGCAGTAAACGGTGAACAGTAAGCAGTTTTCAGACAAGGCTTCCGAGGATCATTACTGCTGACTGCTTACTGCTTACTGCTTACTGCTTACCGCTTACCGCTTACCGCTTACTGCCGACTACCGCGACTCGGTACGTTTCTCAGAACTCAGTGCGCGCCTGGTGCAGGGAGCTCTTCCCCGCTCTCCTCCTGAATCACCCGCTTATACATTTCTGCGCTGGCAGTCGACACCCGCTTGAGCTCGGGATCACCATCGAGATTGATGTGATACAAGCCGAAGTCACTCGCCGGCCCAAACGCGAGCCCCCATTCCCGGTTCGAAGTGATGCTCCAACAAATATAGCCGGCAACCGGGATACCAGTCGCCCGCGCGCGAGTCACTTCTCGAATATGTGCTCGCAAGTATTGCTCCCGGCTATGATTGTCGGCCTGGTCGATACACCCGTTCTCGATAATAAGAATTTCTTTATCCGGAAACCAGCGGTGTAACCGCGATAACGCTCTTAACAACCCTGGCGAGTCCACCGGCGCATCATCGAACCGGCTCATGGACGCATCGATTAGTTGATGGACCCGATGTAACTCAAAGCTGTCGATTCCCCAATAGTAGTCGAGCCCAACAAAATCCTGCTGACCTGCGCATTCCTTGGGACAAAACAGCTCCGGCAGTTTCCCGGCCATCCCCAGGTGCCACCAATTACTATTCAAAATGGTGCCCACAACGCTGCAGATCCTGAGAATCGGTTCGAAAAAATGAAGCCACGAGCGAAGAGAGTTCACGCGTTCGTCCATCCGTAGAAGCTCGAATTGGACACAACCGGAGCGGCCAAAAATCCGTTCTCCTACCTGTTCAGCCAGCTCGATTTCTTTCTTCAATCGTTCCGGCAAAGAGTCAGCATTTGGATCGAAAGTAACGCCCACTCGGAGAGCGCCGCGGCCGCGGATTGCGTCAAGCGACCGGCCGTGAACCGGCGTTCCTGCAGGTAGATCCCCGGCCACCACCGCGTTGACCAGGTTCAACAAATCCGGATTGCCTCGAGCGACCGCAACGGCGCAGTCTCGTTGACCCAAGGGATCGTCTAGCATCTCCAAGGAAGAAGAAAGTCCAACATGCGTGATCCTTACCTCATCGGCGATGAAGCCGTCGATCCACCCCGCCTCCAAAGCCTCCAAAGCGTTATGATGGGTCTCGAAGGGTCGGGCATGGAGTTGGGCGCCAACCGAGCCAGCGTACGATTTGCCACTGAACCCCGTACGTAACCGACTCGGTGACCGTTCAGATCAGCCACCCGCTTGATGCCGCTTCCCTTTCTTACCACCAAACGCTCGGTGCTTTCATCGTACGATCGCGAGAACGCGACCTTCGCTGCCCGTTCCTGAGTCGGTGCGAATTGGGCAATCACCAGATCAACCGAGGTCGGAGGCGGCACCGGTGGTTCAGCCACGATCTTGGATCGCCGTTCGAATTGTTTCTTGGAACGGGTACGGGTCGCTACGAAATCAATGCACCATTGCAGTGCTGTCGGCAGCCCCAAGACAAAAGGATTAGCTCCAACCTTGGCCGTTGGGTTTTTCTGCCGGATCGTTTCTCTGGCCAGCCGGTGCCCCACAAAGATGTTACGAACCAATTGCGCAGCCCGGTCCAACTGCATCGAAAGCGTAAGCTCAGGTCCGCCGCCCGGTGGGACCAAATAGGTTTCTTGCCACCACGGTTTCACGTAGCCGTATACCAACAGGTTCGGCTCGTTAAAAGTGATCCAGTAGGGAACCAAATCGCCGATCGCCTCAACCACTTTGGCGACATAGGCCAGGTACCAGGTAGGAAAGTTCTGTGAGATCATTCCCCCTCGTTCTTGAACATGCACCGGCCAGGTAAAATGGTGGAGGGTTACCAAGGGTAACATCCCGGCATCAAGGATAGCAGACGCGACCTGCCGGTAGTGCTCCAGCGCCGAGGCATCAAATTGACTCGGCGCGGGTTCAACTCGCGACCAGGCGATCGAGAATCGGAAAATTTTGCATCCGAGCTCGCGCGCGAGGTTGATATCCTCCGGGTATCGATTCCAAAAATCGGTCGCTTTGCCCCGTGCAGTTTGGCCGGTTAGCCGTTCCCATTCATCCCGGAAATCCGGAAGGTTCGGATCAAAGGCTTCAGCCTGATGATCTGCCGTGGCAACGCCAAATAGAAGCTTCGGTAATTTCACGCGCTGGAGAGACTAGCAAATATAGAAAGGAGTTCAGGAGTTCAAGGAGTTACAGGAGTTCAGGAGGCCGCTAGAGGTACCGAGGGGTTCTGCAACAATCTCAGTTCAGCGAAGTGATTTGGTTTGCAATTTTCGGATGGCTCCCACCCTGAACTCCCGACTTCGCTAGCCACAGAGCTCTCACCTGACAGATGCAAAAGCTACGTCGGACAAGCCTGAACTCCTCGACCCTTCTCCATTTGCTATTCCGCTGCGTTTGGCTGAAGGAAGCAGGCATGAATCCTTTGCTGTCACAGATTCGTGGGCAACTGCCAAATGAGACAGTTCCGTTTGGATTGTTGTTTCGAGCAAAAATTATAGAAGGCAAAAGAGCAGCGTACATCGAGGCCGCGCGTGCGGCCCAAGAAGCGACGCAGAAAGAACCTGGCAATATTTTCTATCGGTTCTTTTGGGACGCGCAGGATCCTTTGCAATACGTTTTACTTGAGGCCTGGCAAGACTTTGGCGCCCTGGTAGCACACTTCGAGACGAGTCATTTCAGTCGATACGGCGAAGAGGTTCAACCTTTAAGGGACGGAACGCCGAGCGTAGAAGTCCTGTTGGATCTTTGACGGGGCACCCGCTCGCTCCCCGGAGGAGCCAGGAGCCAGAATCCAGGAGCCAGGAGGTCTTGCGTATTGCAACGATTCCGGGAGCACGACGCTCGTCTAGTGTCCGAGCGGCGCTAGAAATCTGGCTTTAAAACAAGAGAACAAGGCTAACCTCGGCGGATATCGTGATTGGTTTCAATGGCACGGATGTAGGCCTCAAGCATCTTTGAGATTTCTTCGAGTTTTGGCAGAAAAACCGCCGTGTTCGCATAATCCAAGTCCTCGGCCAAGATCAAATAGTACCGCGATTCCTCAAGTGAGCCCTGAGATATGTTCAGGATCCGAATTTTTTCGCGTGGCGTTCTTTTTTTTAACCCCTCGGCGATATTTGCCGGCATAGAAACGGCCGCCCTACGCATCTGCGCAGTCAGGCCAAAGATCTCGCTTTTTGGAAACTCCTTTGTGATTCGATAGATTTCGAGCACATAGGCGTGCGCTTTCTTCCAGACCAAAAGATCTTCAAATGTTTTTGCTCTCACCCCAACACTATACTCAATAATATAACGTTATCTCAAAGAGTTAGTATTTATAGATTTGTGGACTTTCTTTCTAAGGATCGGTACCACACAAGACCAGGCCAACCCCCTTGGCTCTCCTGGCTCCTGGATTCTGGCTCCTGACTCCTCCGAGGATCGAGCAGGCGCTCGTCCTCAAGCCGCTTCAGCTACCGAGACTTCTTGCGGTCCGCCCTGTCCGCCGAGTCTGGCCCGGACTCGCGTTCCCAGCCACAGCCCAATGATAGCCCAGCCGAGATACGCCCAACCGACCGCGCCAAAGCCAATGAGCTGATGGTTAGAGCCGTCATGGATGATCAACCCAGCCATCGCCGCAGCAACTGCGCTGCTAAATTGAGCAACAGATGAGTTGATGCTCATAAACCCGCCCCGGTGCGCCGGCGTGACGCTGCTGGTGATCATCGTGATCGCGGGAACAAACCGGCCCGTCATACTGATCATGAAGAAAGTGGATGTCGCGACCGCGACGGCTGCCGGGACCACCGGCAAATGAGTGATCAGAAGCGCCGCTACTATCGAACACAGCATCATAATCGTGAACATCCGCATCCGTCCAAAGCGATCGGCCAACCTACCTACTCCATTCATGGTGAATAGCGTAAAGGCGCCACCAACGAGATAAACCCATCGGAGTTCGGCGGCACTTAGCCCCACGTTGTTCACCATGTAATTTGCAAGATCGGGAATGATCATGAATCCGCCCATGGTGATGACTGCCATTAAGGCCAGAGCCCGCAGATGATCTCGGTTAAACAAAATAGCAGTAAACCGGCGAACCGCTGTTTCGGCGCGGCTAAGTGCTAGGTGTGCACGAACTTTTGGCAACTGGATTAATGCGCAAACCCAAACCACCGCGCTTAATCCGGCCAAGGCAACAAATGGAACATGCCAACTCAGCGTGTCCGCTAAATAAAGCCCCAAGGGAATTCCGGCTACTTGAGCAACAGAGAAGGCCGACATGACAGTGCCCATCGCGGAAGCTCGGCGAGCTTCCGGGACCAGGTCTCCGACGATCGCCAGGCTGATTCCCCCGACAATCCCTCCAAAGCATCCAGCCAATGCCCGAGCAAAGACTAATGTCCCGTAAGTGGGTGCTAGCCCACAAAACAAAGTGCCGATCGTGAATCCGCCATAGATCGTCAAAAGAGCTGTTTTCCGATCGAACCGGTCCAGGAAAAGCGCTGCGCCGATCCCTGACAATCCGGCAGCGCCGGCATAAGCCGAAACGGCTAGATTAAATGCAGGGGTATTGATGTCGAAGATCCGCATGAGCTGCGGTCCGAGCGGCATCATGATCACAAAATCGACCGCAACCGTAAATTGAAGCGCCGCCAGCATCAGTAGTAGGAACCATTCTGACAGCGCCCTACGCAGGACATCTTCCTGCGACCGAAGTTCTGGAGACTTAATCAAGATCGTGAGTCTCGATGAAACGGTGAGTTCTGTCAAAAG
>JAFAIO010000052.1 GCA_019236675.1 Verrucomicrobiota bacterium | reverse complement strand
GGCGAATAACAAAATGACAAGTCAAACCGTAGCTATCAGTGCAAACGCATAATAACCCAGCGCCAGCGATTCTGAACTCCTGCAACTCCTGAACTCCTATTTATTCTTAAATCTCGGTTCACGTTTCTCCAAAAAGGCGGCCATTCCTTCTTTCTGATCTTCGAGCGCGAAGGTCGCTTGGAAGCTTCTTCGTTCTACCCTCAGACCTTCGGTCAGCGGTAATTCGTCGGCGGCGTTAACGGCGTCTCTGATCATCATCACGGCCGGGCGGGAAAGAGAAGCAATTTTGGTTGCCGTACGGATGGCTTCCTCTTTCAGATCAGCGAGTGGAACGATCCTACTAACCAAGCCGGCGCGTTCGGCTTCATCTGCATCGATGAATCGCCCGGTGAGGCACATCTCCATGGCCTTGGATTTCCCGATGAGCCTGGTAAGCCGTTGGGTGCCCCCGGCGCCCGGCATTGTCCCAATCGTTATCTCGGGTTGACCGAACTTAGCGTTATCAGCCGCAATGATAAAATCGCAGGCCATCGCCAACTCGCATCCTCCACCAAGTGCATACCCGGAGACAGCGGCAATGACCGGTTTTCGAACGGCTGAGACCCGGGTCCAGGCGCCACCCCGGCCTTCGGGAAAGTCGTGTAAACATAGAGTCGCAAAGGTTTGATTTTGCATCTCTTGGATATCAGCCCCGGCTGCGAACGCCTTATCGTTCCCGATTAGCACAATAGCGCCGATGGAATCGTCCGCTTCCCATTCCTGCAGGGCATGCACAACCTCACGCATAACCTCGCTGGAAAGCGCATTGCGTCTCTCGGGCCGGTTCAAGATCAGGATCCCAACCGGGCCACGCGTCTCGCACAGAATATTCGTATAGCTCATAATTGGCGGTAGCCGCCCGACGACGCAAACATGTCGTGGATCTCTTTTGCCGGTGGGTCGTACTTGGGGAGCTGGAACCGCTGGCGATTCGGTTCCGGTTGGATCAACGGTTCGCAGGCGCGCATACTAGCGAGCGAACGTTTGGCTAACGTTTGATAAATGCCGGTCCCTTTGGTTTTGGTGGCAACCTCCTCGTCACTTAATTCGCGAACGAGTCTGCCTGGGATCCCGGCAACTAACATGCGGGGAGGAACGAACATCCCAGCCTTTACAAAGGATAGTGCCGCCACCAGCGAACATTCGCCGATCTCCGCTTCATCCATCACCACGGCGTTCATTCCAACCATCGCATTCCTTCCGATTCTACATCCATGCAGAATTGCCCCGTGCCCGATGTGTCCGCCTGCCTCGACTATCGCCTCCATATTTGGGTAAGTATGGACCACGCAATTATCTTGAAGATTACTGCCTACCTCTATCACGATTCTACCCATGTCACCGCGAAGCGATGCCCCCGGACCGATATAACAACCTGGGCCAATAATAACGTCGCCTATGAGAACCGCGGTTTGATGAACGAACGCCGCCGGATCCACTACCGGGACAATACCGTCGATGGAATAGATGTTAGACATGAGAATGGAGTGGTAGGGCGAGGCGGACCGCCACGCGGCAATGAGAAATAGCAAATGACATATAGCAAATTTGACACACAATTGCGTCGAGCCGCTGGGAAACTGGTAGGGCGAGGCTCCCTAATACCCAATACCTGGACAAGGAGGAGAGCTCGAAATGACTCCGAACCTTGTTGGGTCGAGAACCGCGCCGAGCCGTTCGGGGTGGGATCATGCAGTGATGGAGTGAAGTAATGGCTTAAACTGGAAATCTGGTTTCGATCATGCGGAATCGGTTCGCGACAAAAGCGCTATCGGTTAGGCTGGCGTTGGCGGCTGGATTAGCTCCGGTACCATGGTAATCACTGAACGCCGCCGACTGGTTCACGTAGACTCCGCCGGTCAGGTTACACGATAAGCTGACGCCGGCCTCAGCCGCTATCTCGCCGGCCGCGCTCAAAACAGATTCCTTTGTTGAATAGACTGAAAAGGTAAGGGAGCCGCAGCGAAGAGAAGTCATGCGCGCCAGTTCTAACGCTTGTTCGGCAGTGTCGACGGGAATTACAAACACAATGGGTCCGAAACACTCCTGTAAGTAATAGTCGTGGTCGGATGCGGCTAACTGGGCCAGCAGAGGTGTCCGCACGTTAGCGTCTGGAAATTGAGGGTGGGCAATCGTTTTGGTATCGCAAATAAGCTTGCCCAGTTTCCGAGCCCTCTCCAGGCGGTCGAGGGTTGCGTGACTCTGGATGGCGCCGAGGATTTCGACGGCACGCCCTGGGTCGCCAAGGAGTTTACCTAGACTATCTACTAAGCCCTGCACAACCTGGTCAAAGGTGAGACGCCCCTCGGGCGTTTCCACCCCGTTCTTGGGAATGTAGAAATTTTGGGGAGCGGTACACATTTGACCGGAGTAAAGCGAGATAGAAAAAGCCAGGTTCTTGACCATCCCGGCAAAATCATTTGTGGAGTCGATTACCACCTGGTTTACTCCGGCTTTTTCGGTATAAACTGCGGCTTGTTGGGCCTGTTTCTCCAGCCATTCTCCATTCTTGGTACTTCCGGTAAAATCGATGATCTTAATTTCGGGACGCAAAGCGAGTTTTTGAGGAGTGTCGTCCTCCTGATCGTGGGCAACCAGGGTGACAATGTTTGGATCAAATCCTGACTCCGCCAGGACTTGTCGCGCAGTTTCGACCGTTATGGCCAAGGGCAGAATCGCGCTCGGGTGAGGTTTTACGATCACCGCGTTTCCGGTGGCCAAATTAGCAAAAAAACCTGGATAAGCATTCCAGGTCGGGAAGGTAGAACAGCCAATGACCAAGCCGATACCGCGAGGAACGATTTTAAACCGTTTAGTCAGTTTTAAGGGTTCGTTCTTACCTTGCGGTTTCTCCCAGTAAGCTTCTTTGGGGATGTGACTAAGTTCAGTCCACGCATAAGCGACTGCTTCAAGACCTCTATCCTGAGCGTGTGGTCCTCCGGCTTGGAAAGCCATCATGAAGCCTTGTCCTGTCGTGTGCATGACCGAGTAAGCCATCTCAAAGCTTCGCCGGTTCAACCGCTGCAGAATTTCAAGGCAAACCCCGGTCCAGGTTTCCGGGTCTGCCGCGCGCCACGGTTTTTGTGCCCCGAGAATCGTCTTTAATAGCGGGTCGACGTCGACTTTAGGATAAGTGATTTCCAACGGGAAACCGTAAGGTGATCGTTCGGAGCCGATTTGACCAATAGTCGTCGGAAGTGTCAGCGGATACGGTTGATGGAGCCTGGATTCGAACGCCGCTTTACCGGTTTCGTTCGCCGCCTCGCCATAAATCTTGCCACTAGGAATCTCCGGGAAGGCACTCCAATATGTGCGTTTCTCAATCGCTGCCGTCGCGTCCTTCAGGAGCTGTTGATGAGTAGAAAAGAACGAATTAGACATATTGATTATCTGGTTAGTGAATTCTGTCGAAATCGACGACTAGCTCGTCAGTTCTCGGATAGCTTTGGCAGGTCAGAATAAATCCACGATCGATTTCGTAGTCTTCTAACCCGTAATGAGCGTGCATCTCCACTTGTCCA
>JAFAIO010000049.1 GCA_019236675.1 Verrucomicrobiota bacterium | reverse complement strand
CTTCCCAGGAAAAGTAAGTCAGAACAAAGAACAGACAGCACCGATAAAAATACTTTTTATTTAATTCGCCCGGTTGTTTGATCGCCGAATAGAAGTCCCACATACATAGCAGGGCGAAAAACTGGGCCTGCGACGGGTGAAAACAATGAAGTGCCCAATAGACATTCCAAGGATTGCAGGCATGCAGAAATGCCGCCAGTAAACCAACTCGACGATCGAACAACCGTCTCGCCATACGGCCCAACACCAACGTCGTCAGCGTGCCAAAAACTAACGTAGGTATGCGCAGCGCCCAGTCACTCCAGCCGAGGAAAATGGTAACTAAAGCGATTGGATACGGCACCAATTCGTAGGTAGTTAGTCGAAGCGGTACACCCCCATAGTTGAGACCCGGGTATCCCTTCTGAAAAATGCCGCGGGCGCAGTTCGTGATGAAGATATCATCATGATGCAGAGGAAACGCATTGATCCCGATCACCCGCTGGTAGAACGACAGTATCACGACCAATCCCAGGGCGATCCCAAACCAGTGTTTGACTAACCAATTTGCTATCCCTGGGCTTGGCTTGGGCCTGCCAATCTTTCGAGGCAGAGGAAGGCACCAGGCCAGGAGCCTTAAGACGATGATCAAACCGATCAGGCCGAACAAAAACTCGGGCTGCATCGGGCTCTCCGGGCGCAGACGAACGTCAAAGCGTAACAGCAACAACAGGGGCACCAAGAACAGCAGCGGCGTATGTAAAACCGCGTCAAAGCAAAGCGCGTCACCAAACCGATAGTCCCACCTGAGAGCTAACAGCCAAGCCGACAGGATCCATAACCCACATATCCCGACGAAAACGACAACCAGCACCAGAATACCCTGCAACGTTCGATAGGTAGTCTCCGTGGTAGATAGCGACCCAGTTAGCGGAGATTCCGGCGGCACACCCCAGCGCTCCCCGGCGTACTGAATCTCCCGCATGGTCTGGACGCTGCGCAGCTGGCCCGGGCCCGATTCATGTATAACATCGGATGCGGACCAGCTTCCATCTGTTTTGAGGGACGCTAATATTTGGTTCCTGGTCGACAAGAAAGAGATTTGGCCGATTAAGACCGGAGCGCTGTCCAAGGATTGCACTCTAACCGTCAGCTCATTGTCTTTGGCGCGCAGCCAAGGTTGCAACCAAACAAACTGAAAAGAGATCGGAGCCGGACTATACGGCCCGACATTGGACACCGGAACATAGTCTTCTAACCAGTGGCCATTCAATATGACGCTGTAACTGCCATTGGCCGCGACCTGCAGCCAGGTCTGTTTGCTCCCTAGCGCCAAATCAAAATGCTTCGTAAAGTTTATCTGCTTACCCTTCGACTGAGAGTCCGCGATCCACAAACCAGGCAGGGCTGACTGAAATAGCTCCGGCGGGACCACCACGGGTTGATTCAGATTCTGATGGTCCGCTTGGGTTCCTAGCAGCTTAGCGTTAGGCCATAGATTGTGATCCTGAAGCGGATCGGTCCAGGAAAGCAAATTTTGCAGAAAGCCCAAAGTGCTGACTGCCTTCCATGATCCATCCGAAATGATCTCATGACGGGCGGATTCCTGGCGGATCTCGCCCCGGACCAGCACTTTCGCGTAGCCGGGGTAAGTATCACGCAAGACGTTAATCGCAATGACATTAGTACCGACCACCAAATATCTCGAAATATCGAGAAGAACGGTCGGATTCGCCGCGACATTGCTAGCCGTATAACCGGGGCTGCTCAGCGTCGGATCGGGATTATTGATCGCGACATTGTTAACATAGATCCGAAAATTGTCCGACCCCGCTACTTGCAGCCAGGCTTGTACCACCGGATCACTAATAAAGATCTTCTTACGAAAGTACCCATTGGCACCATTTTCGTAAGCTCCGATCCACCGAGCATTTCCAAAATCCAGACGGTAGGTTGGCGACCCTGGCGTTGCCAAAACCAACCAAGCATAGTAGCCGAGGAGAAAACCACTAGTTAGGACGGCGAAGATCGCACAGACGCCACGAATCGACCTACACCAAGCTACAAGACTAAAGGCATTTCTCACTTGTAGTAAGTCTCGGTAAGGCTCTTCAGTCCGCGAAAGTTGTGTTCGTTGTCCGCCGCTACTGACGCCAGGTAATAGCGCCGCGCGGTTTCTACATCGCCCAGTTTAAAATAACAGTCACCCAGACAGGAACGAATGTCCGCAATCAGCGATGGTTCCGACGTGTGTAAAAGCGCTTCCTTGAAGCGATCGATGGCTTTATAGTAATCAGCCAGTTCGAAATAACACATCCCGTCTAAATAATATCCCGAAAGCTGTTGAGGCCAGACAGTCGTCGCGATTTCCATCATTCGCTTAGCGTCTCCCATCTGGCCGCGGGTATAAAGCTGAGCTCCATATACCATCGTCAGATTGACAATCTCGCGACGAATCACCTCTGATAATGCCCCCTCGGCTTGGGGCAGCGCTTCCTGCCATTCGAATAACGCCTGTTCTATGTTGGCCGCTTGGGAGTACCGAAGTGCTCGGTAAAGGTGATATTCAGGTTTGTCCCATTGCCCCTGCGCTTCGTAAACGCCGCCAATCCTAGAGTAGACGCCCGACTGCAGGCGGTTCCATTTATCGACCGCGATCGCGCGCCGGAAATGGTGGATGGCAGCATCAAGGTCTCCCTTCGCGGCCGCGTCGGAACCGGCAGCAATCTGCAGCTCTCCGTAAATCGGCTGCCAGACTTGGACCCCGACGCACAAAACCAGTATTGCCAGCGCCGGCAGAAAACTCGCCTTCAAGGCAGGCCAAAAGTTGAACCGCGCAAATCCGGCCACAAAACAGAGCAAGAGACTAAACAGAAAGTAATACCAGCCGTAAGAGATGGCGGCCACTCCAGTACCAAGTCGTAGGAACAACCCATCTACGATGCCGGTTAATCCCTGTTCAGGGACGCCTTCTACCGTGTCCGGAAGCGTCTCCACCACTTCGAACTTGTAACAACGCTGAAAATCGGTGCCACCGTCAATTGCCGCTCTCAACCAAGACGGTTCCCAGCAGCTAATCTCTAAGAGGAAAGTCACTGCCAAAAGGAACAGAAAGAAAATCGACCAAAGTACTGCAGTGCGCCACCCTCGCCTCCAGCTGAAACAGCCGATGACACATAGAATCGTTGCCGGCAATGCATAGCTCAACGGAGTGAAAAGATGCGGCCACATCCGAGCTGATCCCAGCAAGGGAAAAGTAAACGCGTCAAAGCCAGGCGTACAGACCGGGTCGAACCAGAGTGGTATCAACCCCGCGAACACCATCCCAAAGCAAATCTCGCCGACTCGATGCCTCAGACGCGTTTTTTCCGCCAGCCCTGCGCCGATCCGCTCACCGAAATGCCAAAGACCGATGGCTCGCTTTTTAACCGCTTCTACTAGCCGTCCGAACATAACCGCCGCAAATCATTGCGGATTTACTCGCACCTTGTCGTGGTTCTTCAAATAGAGACTTCCAACCGTTATCACAGGTTGTCCCTCTTGCAGACCAGCCACGATTTCAGTCTGGTTACCGGCGACCAGCCCTGTCCGCACCGGAACCAGCACGGCTCGCGAGTCGGAGTCAACGACGAAAACCGATGCGTTTTCCCCCACCGGGTTCATAACCGCTGTGGTTAGCACGGCCAACGCGACCTTTTCCACCTTAATCCGGGCAAACCCACTGATGCCTGGCTTCAGCTTAAGGTCCGGATTTTTGATGGTGATGTAAGCGGTGAAGGTTCTGGTTTTTGGATCGGTTCTCGGGTCGATGTGCTCGACAGTGCCCGCAAATTTAACTCCCGGAAAGGAGGGAAAGATGACCTCGGCATGCTGAGTTCCCTTAACGTAGCCAACCATCTCTTCTGGAATCTGGGCGAGAAAATACACCTGATCCAGGTCGCCCAACTGAAATAAAACCTGATCGACCTGAATTCTTTCGCTTGGGTTCACAAACCTAGCCAGCACAATACCGTTAACCGGGGACTTGAACACCGTAAACTCTAGGTCTAATTGGGCATTGACTAACTCGGCCTCGGATGAACCTTGAGCTGTCTTTGCCTGGGCCCAAGCGATCTCGGCCTGCTGGATCTCCAGCTCTGAAGCCAGGCCTTTCTTTAGCAATTCTCGTTCGGCAGTTAAGCCTTGTGTGGTCTTCTCAACGGACGTCTTAGCCGCAGCCAACCGCTCTTCGGCCGCTCGCAGGTCTGCTTCGAAGACCCGGCTGTCGGCTTTCATTATCTGTTTTCCCTGGGAAACCAGATCACCGATACTAACCATCACGCTGTCGGCGGTTGACGTAATGCGGGAGGTTACGTTCACCGTATCGTGTTGCAAAACCTCACCGCTGCCCCCGATCGTCTCCTCGATCGTGGTAACCCTGGCAGGGACCACTTCAACAGGGAGTGGTTGTGCTAAGAGGCGGGCCGGTCCTTGGTTGAACCGTAGATTGTAGAAGACGGCTGCCAGCGCCAATACCCCGGCTATTAGCAGCATCAAGCAAACAAATATGATCGTAATGACAACCCGGCTCTTCTTTTTCTTTTCCATCTCGTAGCGACCCGGAAGAACCGCCCTTTAGGTTGAGCCCGTTCTCGTTCTGCGGTTCAGTCGGACTGCAATCGGTGCCAGAGGCTAGCAGATGTCCGAATATCGTAAACAAAAACTAGAGGATTTTCTCAACCGCTTCGCCGAGACGATTTCGCAGCCAAAACGCCGGCCGCTCATCGTTCGTGAGTCCCGGCCTTTCGCAGACTTCGAAAATAGGGACCAAGAAAATTCAGCGCCTCTTTAGCCGCGGCCAGCTCGCCTTTGGAGAAACACCGGGTCCCAAACAAAATTGCTAAATACACGATGCCGCTGACAACAAATGTTAATAGTCGCGGGACCAGCTGGCCTGTTTCTCCAAAATAAGTCTGGCCAAGATAGATCGTTCCTCCCATCGCCAACGCAGCGATCAACGGTTTGAGAAAGCTATCCATCATCGACGCGGCGATGCCTTCCCAGCCGAGCACCAAAATGAATACGCCGAATGGCAAGACCTCGCACCAGGAAGCGATGATGCAAGCGCTCATGTAGCCAAACTTTGGAATAAGCCAAAGCTCTAGCCCGAGCCGGAACACAAGCGTAACGCCAGTCACTAAAAAAAACACGCGCTGACGTCCAAGTGCCGTGTACACGTATGGGAAAAGCGCAGACACAAACATCGGGACGAAAGCCACACCGAACCACTGCAGCGCCGGTGTTGAAGCGATAAATTTGGCACCTAAAACGCTTCGAACGACTGCGTCGGGCGCGAACACAAATAAGACCGCTCCCGGCGCGCTCAGACAAATCAACCATTTCAGCGCTTGCTGATAGGAACTCGAAAATTCCGCCAACGAAGTTTTGGCCAAGCGCACAAGACTGGGATACAGCGGCAAGACTAGGATCATCGACAATAGCCTTACAGCCAAAAGCAAGCGGTACGGCCCGCCAAAAAGTCCGGCAGAATAGGAGTCAGCCAGCCAATAGAGCAACAGAGAGTCAAGTTGCCACCCAATCTGCCTCAACAGTAGACCGCCTCCCAAGGGGATGGCTTCACCGATCATGGTTTTCCACAATCGAATATCTCTTTGCAGCGACACCCAAAGCCGGAAGCGCCACCCAACCACTTGGGAGTAGTAGAACCACAGCAGCAGGTTGGCAGCCAGGTTAGCGAAGACCAACCCCCAAATACTCCAATGAAGCCGCAGGCTGACCAGGGTAAAACCCAGCAGCGCGAATTTATGCAGGATGAAGCCGATCGAGTTAAATTCCATGTCCTCGAAAGCCCGTAGAACAGCAGCGTAGCTGACCCCTTGGAGTAGCGTCAGGCTCGCTATTCCCATCACAAAGGACTGAGCTTTAACGTCGCCAGGTGTGTCCTGGAGCAAGGCTGCAATCGCCAAAACGGGCAAAAAGCAAAGGAATAGTAGCCACATCAGCCCTTTGGCACTCGCCAGCAGATGTTTAACATCTTCCGGGCTGCGCGCGATTTCCCGGACGAGAATGTTTACCAATCCAAAATCAGCCAGGAATTGGAACAGAATCGCGAATGCCAAGAGATAGTTGTAGGTCCCAAAAACGCCGACATCGAGATCCCTGGCCACCACGATCACCGAGAGAAATTGGAGCCCACCCCCGAGAACGCCGGACAGCACTCCCCAAGCGGCGTTTTTCATGACGCGCTGAGAGGCTTTCATATAAGGCTCATTGAATCGGGCTCGATCATCGCAATGTGGCGAGTCATTTACCACGTTTGGAGGTTGCTGAATAGACGGGTAACCGAAAGAAAATGTAGATCCCGGGTCTCACAGGTCCTCGAGAGGCAATCTGGCATCAACCGCTGCTGTCCGGAGGCCAATCAACGACCAGCCCGGGCGTAGAACCTGGGAGCCGTGGTGAGCGAAATCGTGAGCAGGCGATGTGAGGTGCGAAGCGCGTTAATTCGCGGATTTGCTGCTGCCCGACTCACCCCTGACGCAACAACCCGCGCAACACGTAGGGCAATATCCCACCCTGGCGATAGTAATCGACCTCGATCGGGGTGTCGATTCGCAGCACTACTTCCACCGTTTCGGAGCGGCCGTCCTGACGCTCAATTGTCAACGGCAGCTTCTGCCTCGGCCTTAAGTCGTTACTCAACCCCTTAATGTGGTACACCTCAGACCCATCCAGCCCCAATGATTGAGCACTGGTGCCCTCCGTAAACTGCAAGGGCAATACTCCCATACCCACCAGGTTTGAGCGATGGATCCGTTCGAAACTTTGCGCAATCACCGCTTTGACTCCGAGCAACAGTGTGCCTTTGGCTGCCCAATCGCGACTCGAACCGGTGCCGTATTCGTGACCGGCGATAACTACTAGGGGTACACCACCTTGCCGGTAGCGAACGGCTG
>JAFAIO010000529.1 GCA_019236675.1 Verrucomicrobiota bacterium | reverse complement strand
GAGCGGTAAGCAGTAATCAGTGAGCAGTAAGCAGTAAGCAGTAATCAGTGAGCAGTAAGCAGTAAGCAGTAAGCCAGTAATCAAACAACGGGACCTTTCAAGGGCGTCGGGTTGCACCGTCGCTCCGAACCAGCTGATCACAACTGATTACTGCTTACCGCTCACCGCTTACTTGCTCCGCCAGGGCCTTCGTCCGTCATTAGGAGGGCGTTCGCTACCGCATAGTTCTCAGTGTGGCTCAAGCTAACGAGGATGGAGCTGATGCGCAGGCGATCGGCTAAGGCGGCGGCTCCTCCGTGCAGAATCACAAACGGTTCTCCGCTGGGTTTACGACTGATCTCGATATCACGCCAGCTGACCTGCTGGGAAAAGCCGGTCCCAAACGCTTTTGAGACGGCCTCTTTAGCAGCAAATCTCGCAGCGAAATGCGGTGCCGGATTTTTCATCGAACGACAGTAATCGATTTCGCTGCTGTGAAACACACGATCGACAAAGCGCTGACCGTGACGCTGGATCGACTCCGAGATCCGCTCGTTTTCTACTACATCGATGCCGATACCGAACACCATGGCTGAATATCTCACACTCTCTTACTTAGACATTGTCAATACTGGGTTTTGGGCGCGCGGCACTTCGTTCACATTACGGGTCGAGAGGGTGAGATATTCAGGCATAGCCAATAGCCAATAGCCGATAGCCAACTGGCAGCCGGCAGGTTCAGATCGGCTATTGGCTATTCTTTCAGCAGCCGGACCATGTCTCTGACGGCGTTTTCCAGCCCCACAAAAAGGGCTCGCGAAACAATGGAGTGACCGATATTAAACTCGTTCCAACCCTTAATGCCCAGCAATGCACGCACGTTGTCGTAGTTAATTCCGTGACCGGCATTCACGATCAGCCCCTTCTCTGTAGCCAATTTTTGGGCTGCCCGTAAACGCTCCAGTTCATCCTCGCGAAACTCGGGAGTGGCATTCGCATAGGCTCCGGTGTGGAGTTCGACCGCTTCAGTTCCAAGGTCAGCCGCCGCTACGATCTGTTCGCCCATCGGCTCAATAAACATGCTGACCCGAATCCCGGCAGCCTGCAGACGCTCGACGGTTTTACGTAGGTTTTTTGCATTCTTAACCACGTCGAGCCCCCCTTCAGTTGTGACTTCCTGGCGGCTCTCGGGCACTAGACAAACCTCGTCTGGCAGGACTTGAAGCGCAGTTTCGAGAATCTCAGACGTGTTGCCCAGTTCAAGGTTGAGCTTAGTGATAATGCTGTTTCTGAGTCGGAACACATCCTGATCTTGGATGTGGCGCCGATCCGCCCGCAAGTGGACGGTAATCCCTTCGGCCCCGGCTCGCTCACAGGCGGAAGCCGCCTCCAGCGTGTGGGGCTCACAATTGGGGGAATCAAGCAGCCCCAAGTAACGAGCCTGTCTCAGGGTGGCTACGTGATCAATATTAACACCAAGTTTTGGCATACTGACTAGAGAGTGAGAAGTGATTGTGAGATGTGAGAGGTGAAAGGTCAGGAGCGAGAAGGACGCGTTGAATGCTGGTCTGCGCTCACGGCGATGACGGAGATGACGGCGATGTCCCTCAATGCCGGAAATTGCGGATGCCGCTGAAAACCATTGCCAGGTTACGCTCGTTGGCGGCCTCAATCACGGCGTCGTCACGAACCGAACCTCCCGGTTGGATGGCAGCAGTGGCCCCAGCGTCTGCGGCAGCGATTAGGCCGTCAGGGAACGGAAAGAAGGCGTCGCTGGCAACCGCGCTCCCTTGGAGAGAGAGGCCGGCTTCGCTCGCTTTCCAAATCGCGATGCGAGACGCATCAACCCGAGCCATCTGCCCCGCTCCAATCCCGAGTGTCCGATCTTTGCGAGCATAGACGATGGCATTGGATTTGACATGTTTCACGACTTTCCATCCAAAGAGCATCGCCGCCATTTCGTCAGCCGTCGGAGGCCGTTTAGTGACAACGTGGTCTTCAGGACGCGGCAACGCAGCAAAATCCTTCTCTTGCACCAACATTCCGCCAATGACCGAACGCACATCCGGTTCTTGACGGGTTGAGTTGAACCAGTCCAGCGCTTTCATCAGTCGTAGGTTCTTCTTTTTCTGTAAGAGCGCTCTTGCATCCGCCTCGAATTCGGGAGCAATGATAACTTCGCTAAAGATCTCAGCAATCGCTTTGGCTAATGGTTCTGTCATAGGCCGGTTGCAGATGATAATCCCGCCAAAAGGAGCCTGCTTATCGGTCGCAAAAGCTTTGATCCACGCCTCGCGCAAATCCGGATCGCTGCCGACGCCGCAAGGATTCGTATGCTTCAAGATAGCCACCGTGGGCTCAGAAAACTCGCGGATGAGATTAGCCGCGGCGTTGATATCCAGGATATTGTTAAACGAAAGGTCCTTTCCGTGCAGTTTCTGGAAGAAATCGCTGAATCGCCCATAAAGCGAGGCGCTCTGATGCGGGTTTTCCCCATAGCGCAGACGCGTCTCCAATGGGAGCGAGACTGCGTAAGAGCCGGACGTAGCCTGCTCGTGATTGAGATAGGTCGCGATGGAACTGTCGTAGCGAGCCGTGAGTAAGAACACCTTGATGGCGAGTTGTTCTCTCAATGCGAGAGTCGTTTCGCCTCCATGTGTCTCTAGTTCTTGCAGAACGGTCTCGTAATCCTGCGGGTCACTGATGGTCGTTACGAAGCGATAATTCTTCGCCGCGCTGCGCAGCATCGAGGGGCCGCCGATATCAATCTGCTCGATCGCCTCTTCAAGCTTGATATCGGGTTTTCTGATCGTTTGCTCGAAAGGATAGAGATTCACAGCCACCAGATCGATCGGCTGAATGCCATTCTTAGTCAGTTGCTCTTGATGGGTCGGATCTGTTCGGACATAAAGCAGACCTCCATGAACCTTAGGGTGCAGAGTTTTGACTCGGCCGCCGAGGATCTCCGGGAACCCGGTAAACTTCTCGATCTCCAGAACCGGGATCGATTCGCTTTTCAACAGGGCTGCGGTACCGCCAGTCGAAATGATTTCAATCCCCAGCCCGTGTAGACGGCGGGCGAACTCTGCGATCCCTGTCTTGTCTGAAACTGATAAGAGGGCGCGCTTAATCTTCATGAATCGAGACTAAGCTAGCTCGAAATTCAACGCCGACAACGGGAACGCCCGACTTCGCCGATAACGTTGGTGGGGCGAGGCTCCCGAAAGACCCAACGTTTTGCCAGAGGACCGAAATGTCTCGATTTATCAAAGGTAACACTAGGCCGGAAAACGTGCCGAGCTGCTGCCACTGATCTGCCGCTTAATAAGGATTGTCACACTGCGGAACAACGGTCGGCGAGTCTTTCGACCCAACATCGTTTGCGGCTTCGAATCGATCTAGGCCCTGGTCTTACCCTGGGTCTCTTGGGAGCCTCGCCCCACGAGCTTTGTGTACTCGACTCATTCCGCTCGCTCCCATCGTTGGTACTCGCTTTCCCAACGTTCTAAAAATTTGGGCTGGAATTCGAACAGCAAAATGTGGCAAATTGTTTTTCGATCCCTAGACCATGAGTCATATCAATAAAATCGAAGGCATTGGCCCTTCGCACACTAAGAAGTTCGCTGAATTCGGAGTTACTAGCGTCGAACATCTATTGAAGGCTGGAGCGACTCCGAAAGGCAGGAAGGAACTGGCAACCAAGACCGGTTTTCACGAGCATCATTTGCTCAAGTGGGTAAATCAGGCTGACCTGCTTCGGATCAAAGGAGTAGGGCGGCAATACGCCGAACTCTTGCAAGCATCCGGAGTCGATTCGGTTAAGGAATTGGCGCAGCGTAAGCCGGACCATCTGCACGGGAAACTCAAGGAGTCGAACGAAGCAAAACGCCAGGTTCATATTGTCCCCAATTTAACCAGCGTCACTAACTGGATCAGCGAAGCAAAGAAGCTGCCGCGCGTGGTCTCTTACTAGCCGATTTTCACCCCAGAGACACCGAGAGCACAGAGAGAATCCTTCTTTAAGGCTAGATCCAATCTTTGGGATCTCTGTGTTTCTGTGGTGAATCAACCTATTTTTAGCGAATTCCCGCTCCTGCCAGAACGCGGGCGTGATATTGGACCGTTTCTGTTGCGGAACGGAACCTGACAATTTTGATTTCGGTTTGGTCCTGCGCGAGCTCGCCGCTTGCAGGAGTGAAGTCCACAAAAAAGCTCCCAGTTGGCGCCACCGTGGTGGTCGAACCGTCCGGGTCCAAAACATTGGATTCCGGATTTAGATCATCGAACACAAGCGAGATCGGGCCGGTGATTGTCTCTGCCCCGGTGTTAGTCAGCGAAATTCTGATGGCGAGATTGTCATCTTCTCTATCGGCAGGGTCCTCTGCCCGGGTGATCTTCACCCACTGGGTAACATTCTGCGCCGCTTTCACCGCCAACAGTCCGAACACGCCAACTGAGTTTTGACTCGCCACAAACACCTTCCCGTTACAAATGGTCGGAACGATGAACTTGTTGCCCTTGCCGAATATATCCCGGTTACCGGGCGCCTGGGTGCTGTTGTAGAGTTCCTGGGTTAGGTTAAGCGCGTTGTAGGCGTGCAACACCGCGTAGCCCGAGGAGGCGTTCTCGTAAGCCCAGACGATTCCAGAATCGCTACCGGACGACGATACACTGGGCGTAGTTCCGGGGTAGCCGAAACTGGTTGTCGTGGCCGATGTGGCACTGGTGCTTAGTAGGCCGTCATGAAAGGTGAACTGTTTGAGCGTAGCGTTAACTGGTCCGTAAAATAGGTAGCCGTTGAAATAAGCTGGACTCCCAAAAATACTGCCTCCTAACGCATTCTGGACATCCTGATATACATTGCTGTTGTCTGAGGTCTTTAGGTTGATTTTTCCCATCCGGTTCCGATTAACCACATAAATATGCCCGTCTTTTCCGGCCCCGACAGCCAGATGCACAATTTCGCCTGATGCTCTAGTCATCTTCGGCAATACTAACGTGCCGCCGGAGCCCAGATCGGCGTCATTGGCAGCTTCCTGGGCCTGGTTGTACGGCGTGAAATAGTCCGCGACGCTCAGGGGTTGAACGGCGAGCCTAAGAAAAGTATCTCCGTAGTCACCGTTCTTCGGGAAGCCGTTTGAACCCGGCTCACCGAAGGGTCCGTTTGCGGTGAGCCCGTAGAGAAAACCGTTGTTATCGACGGATAGTCCGGCGCCGCTACCCCAGAATGAGTTACCCGATCCATCTTGAAGAAATGGACTAGTGGGTTGGCCGTTCGGGTCAACGTTGAGTACCGCTACCCGGGCTAAAGAATTAACATGGTAGCCGATTATCCACCCGGTATACGGCGCAATATCGCAATGCGAGGCCCAAGCGGTGTAAACGATGTTATTGTGCAGTAATAAAGCAGCTCTTTCTTTGTAATTGGCCGGGTTAAAAATGACATGCCCGCTCCCGTTGTTGCCTGGCCCTTTCCCGGGGAACGATGCTTGGACCTCCACTGGGCTGCCGGCCGCCTCCGAGCCGTCTGTTAGCGATAGCACATGCAACCGCTGAATATAAACAGTGCCCTTTTTGCCGTTGGCTTTGCTCATCGCCACGACGTAGATCGTCCCGGGATTGCCGGATTCGCGGATGATCACCGGGGTTGCAGTGATTCCGATTTCCGGGGTTACTTGACCGCAGCCCCGGTCATCTGATGGAGTTTCGTTGGCGCCCAGCAAACTAACGTGCCAATAAGAGGCGCCGGAATCTGCATCAAACGCGTAGACTGAATCGTGCTCGGTAGCGACGAGTACGACATTTTTGCGTCCTGCTACTCCGTGGATCGGGACACTTGAGACATAGAGAGGTTGAGCATCGACCTTTCCATCGACGGGCAAGTTGAAGAGTAAACCAAAACTGGCTTGGTCAACAACGGCGGGGGTTAAGATGGTTTCGTGGTCATTTAGCCCAGTGCGGGCGTTATTATTATGAAATGTAAGAACGTCGGTCGCTAGAACCGGGGAAGCGGCCAGTAGGAGTGCCGCCAAGGCAAGCCACTTGAATTTCATAAATTTCTTCCTGTTTGTTTCTCCTGTGGGAATGCAAGCAAGGTCTTAGCGTAGTTCGTCATTTAAATCGACTGCAAAAAATTGAGATCGGAAAAACCCTTCGTGCAGGTATGAACGCAGATTGAGCGTCCAGGTCTAATGACCGATCCGTTTGCCTGAGCCGATAGTTGATTCCGGCTTCATTCGAAGCGATTCAAGGAGTCATTTTTTCAATATTGTCCTAAGGATCGATTCCTGTTAGGAACGTGCCGCCATGAAGTCGGCGAACCCTTGTCCGATTGATTTTCGCGGTGACCTTTCTTAGCCCTCTCCGTGCTTGGGCCGTGCCGGAAAGCGTAACCCTTTTTCGAATCCGGATCCTTTTTCGCCCGTGAAACAATTCACGGCTGAAGAGCAGAAAGAGCTCGACACTGGGGTTGGCCTCGTACGCCAGCACAAACGGGAGACAGCCATCGCTTTTTTCCGGGAACACTCAAAAAATCATCCGGACCGATGGTGGCTAGCGGGAGTTCTCAGCCAGCTCTTATTAAGCCAAGGTAGTTATCAAGAGGCCTACAATTATGCGAATGCCGCGCTCCGCAACAACCATTTGGAAGCAAATCGGGTCGTTACCATTTCCTTACTTAACTACAAAGGGACTGCGGCATACAAATTAGGGCGCTACCAGGATAGCCTAGATTGCTATCTGCAAATGACACAGGTTCAGCCAAAAAATCCGCTCGGATACTTGGCGGCAGCGAAGATTCTCCTGGGGTTTCCCAAGGACAGCGACCGCGCGCGGGCACTACCGCTAGCACAAAAGGCAAACGAGCTGAGCAACCGAAGAAATGCAGTTGCTCTCGACGTGTTGGCGGAGGCTTATGCGGCCACCGGTGACAAGAAAAACGCGATCGGTAGCGAGAAAGAAGCAGTTCGTTGCGCGCCGGAAAAATATAAGGGGTATTTTCAGAGCCGATTGCAAATTTACACGGTCGATTAGGCAGCAGGGCGGGTTACCGCTAACATTCGGCCCGGCTGGAGCCCTTATTAAATGGGCGGTGCACTTACGCGTGCCGCGTCCACCGCGTGCCGGGCTCAAAATAGAGCGCAAGGCTTTTCGGGTGGTGCAACCTGGGAAC
>JAFAIO010000415.1 GCA_019236675.1 Verrucomicrobiota bacterium | reverse complement strand
GGTCGAATGCGGTTTTCTAACCAATCCGCCCGAGGCAGCCCGCATCCTGACGCCCGGTGCCCGCGAAAACCTGGCCAAAGCCATTGCCGCCGGAATCGAGCGCTACTGAGGCGCACCGGGGTGGCGACCCCAGACGGCCTCGCAAGCGAGGCAACGCTCCAGGTCTTCTTGACATTTGTACAGTTTAGATGTACAAAGTCTGAGTCCTCCCATGTTGCGGATCGATTTAGCTTCCCGTGTCCCGGTCTACGAGCAGATCGCGAACGGTCTGCGTGCGGAGCTTGTGTCAGGAAAATTCAGTCCTGGGGAGAAACTCCCTACAGTCCGGACCCTGGCCATCAATCTTGGCGTTCACCATAACACGGTGGCCGAAGCGTACCGCCAGCTGGCCAACGAGGGATGGTTAGAACTGAAACGGCATCACGGGGCAATCGTCCGGGAACGGGATCAACCCGAAGCTGGGCCTGATACGATGGAGCGGTTTACCCGGCCGTTGCGCGAGCTCGTCGCCAAAGGACTAGCCGATGGGTTATCGCCCAGCTCGCTTGCCCGCGAGATGATCGAGACCGCTCGAGGACTGGAAGGAAGGACATCGCCATGATCCATCAATCTATTGAAACCCAAGTCATTATCGCCGCGACAATCGGCGGTATAGTCATTCTCAACGCTGCGATCCTGTGGTTCATGCCCCGCCTGACCCGACCAGATCTTTATTTCGCGGTTACTGTGCCCCCGGGGTTTCCCGATGAACCCGAAGGAAAATTGATTCTGGGCAGATACCGGAGGGAGCTGCTGCTTGGTTCGGTATTGGTGCTCATTGTTTTCGTTGTCGGAATCATTTTGCTTGGGATCAGGGTTGCTCCCGCTGGTTCCATGATCCAGGCAGTGGCTGGATTCATCGTATTTTATAGGGCGAGAACCCGGGTGCTGCCGCACGCGGTCCAACCGACGATGATCCGGGAAGCTGAGCTTCACCCGTATAATCGGATAATTCCTGGCGGCTGGATTGCGGCATCGGGTCCGTTCGTTTTGTCAGCCTTCTGTGCCGCTTATGTGTGGATTCACGGTTCATCGCCGGCGCGCGGCTTGATCGTCTATTTTCTGAGTGTGACCGTAAGCTTGGCAGGACTTACCCTCTTGCTTTACGGGCTAGCCCACTGGGTACGGCCGATGTATAGCGGCGGCCCGGAGCGTGCGCGCGAAATGCAGTTTCGGCGAACCGTAGCAACGGTTATTTTAGGGGCAGAATATTACATCACGATTCAAGCTTCATGGCTCGTCCTGACTCCGCGTCATCAAGGTCTGATCAGCCTCGGCCTGCTTCCCCTGGCACTCATTTTTGCTCTGGTGGTGGTCATTGCGCTTGCACGTCTTGGGCAAGGCGGCAGCCGGCTGGCTACGCCGCAAAGATCGTCGACGGCTTCTAGCGTACCAGTCGGAGATCGGACTCCCGATCGTTATTGGAAGCTAGGCGTTTTTTATTTCAATCCAGATGATTCAGCCATCGTCGTCGAGAAACGATTTGGTCTTGGATACAGCCTGAACTTCGCGCGGCCTACCACCTGGTTCATCATGGCCCTGCTCTTGCTGGCGCCCCTGGTCCCGATTCTGGCTCATCTCACGCAGTTCTTGGCCAAACGTGGCGCGTAGACAGGGCGGTCGGAACCGTGGAGGCTGCCTTCCCGCGGCCGCGGGACGAGGCCGAAAGCGGTCGGCACCCCTCTGGGGACGCCTTCCGTCGACTACCGAATGTAAAACCGTTATAGAGCGATTCGGTCTCGTAGATTTTAAGGGAACATGCTTTGGGATGAGCGCTCAACGGTCTCCGACCATCGGCCTCGCAAGCGAGGCAACGCTCCACAGGTGGCGACCCCATCTGCGTAAATCTGCGTCATTTCACCCCGGAGAATTTCGGGGCTGCGGTTTGTTTCTTTTGCGCCTTTTTGCGGCTATTCCAGATTTCGGCTCGGATCGTGGATTTTGTTGATTTTTGCCCAGGTCGGAGAACCTATTGTGGGCTACTAGAGATTCCTGAGAATGACGTTTTACAGTATTTTGTTTCCCGGATCTGAAGATCCGCTGGCGAGAGAGGCCGCTGAAGCTCCCGAGTTCTTCAAGGACATGAACCTCCACCAGGTGATCGATGCGATCACCGTGGGAAAGGACATCTACAATCTAAAACCTCTTTTCTACACTTGCGTCCCCGACACCGACGTCATCGCTTATCGGCACGAAGTGCTTCGCGATCTGGAGGATGAGGAGCTTCTCAAGAATCTGAAATCGTTTGCGCAAGAGATGACCACAATGCGCGACTATCTGACGCAAGCGAGTAAAGTCACCGACGATAGACAGAAACAACGATGGTTCTTGGACGCGGTCGGCATTTTTTGCGCCGGCATCGATCAGCTTGCCCGGGATCTCGCGCTAGCCAAACTCAATTCGGTCGCGTTATCGGCGTTCCGCGACTACCTGTCGGCTTACGTTGGGTCGAGCTCTTTCAAGGCGCTCGCCTCGGAAACCAGAAAGTTGCAAACCGATTTAGAGTCGGTCCGCTATTCCACGCTCATCCTGGGTTCCGGCACTTTCAAGGTGACTAAATATAAAGAGGGGCTCAATTACAGCGCCGAAATCGAACGCACCTTTGAAAAATTCAAACAAGGAGCGCCCAAAGCATATCAGTATCAGTTCCCGAGCTTGCCTCACCTGAACGTGGTCGAAGCTAAAGTGCTGGAGTTCGTCACCCAGCTGTATCCCGAGATCTTCGCCAATCTCAGCGCGTATTGTGCTCGGTACGCGAACTACGAAGAGAAACCCATCCAGATTTTTGAGCGCGAGATCCAGTTTTATATCTCCTATCTCGACTATATCGAGGCGTTCAGGCGCACCGGCCTGAAATTCTGTTATCCGAAGATCACGACTGATTCCAAAGAGATCTACTGCGATGGCGGGTTCGATATTGCGCTGGCTTCCAGGCTGGTAGCGGAAGGGCACAGCGTGGTTTGCAACGATTTTTATTTCAAAGATCCTGAACGCATTTTTGTGGTAACGGGGCCCAACCAAGGGGGTAAGACCACATTTTCCCGCCAATTTGGTCAGGCCCATTATCTGGCCGGCATGGGTTTTCTCGTGCCCGGACGGGCGGCCCGGATTCATTTGTTCGACTACATTATGACTCACTACGAACGGGACGAGTACATGACTAACCTACAGGGCAAGCTGCAGGATGACGTGGTTCGGATTCATGAAATTTTGGAGCGAGCCACGCCAAGCAGCATCATCATTCTGAACGAAATATTTAGCTCGACCGCCCTGCAGGATGCATTGTTCCTGAGCAAACGAGTGATGCAGCGGATTGTCGATCTCGATGCCCTCTGTGTTTGGGTAACTTTTGTGGACGAACTGGCGTCATACTCGGAGAAGGTGGTGAGTATGGTGAGCACAGTCGTTCCGGATAACCCGGCGATACGAACCTTTAGAGTGTTCCGAAAACCGGCGGAAGGGGTTGCTTACGCGCTGACCATCGCCGAAAAGTATGGGCTTACGTACGATCGATTAAAGGATCGCCTCAGTTTATGAAGGTTTGTCTTCTCCATCCGGAAAACAATTTCGTAGCGCCGCCGTTACCCTGGAATGAGCGGGCATTAGCTCAAGACCTGGGATTAGACACTGTGTTTGGGGTGATGGCGCAGCGGGACAAATTTCTGTTTTCGGCGATCCGGGACGTGGTGTTAGCGAGCCTAACTACCGATGTCGACACCATCCTGTACCGGCAAAGCGTACTACAGGACTGCCTGAAACATCCAACCGTCGTGCGAGAACTTTATGCTATCGCCGTTAAAGGAGTGGAATGCGAAAACAAAGGGTATTGGGCTTTCTTCGGTAAATATCCCACTGGTCTCCTGAACCGGTCTCTGGAGCTCATCAACATGTTAGTGGATGTGCTCAGGAAACTGCGACACTTGGCTGAGAAACAAGCCCAGGGAGTCGACTCGGACGGTTTTCGCAATCTGTTTGCCCGGCTGAAAACCGAACTAAGCGAGGAATACCTTCGCGATATCCATACGCATCTGAAAGACCTGAGATTTATCGATGGAACCTTGATTACCGCCAAGTTAGGCGAGGGTAATAGAGGAACCGATTACGTCCTTCAGAAATCGCCCGTTAAACGCAGCCGGCTCCAACGGTTATTCGGCCTCGACAAACAACCCGGGTTCACCTTCCGGTTGCACCCTCGTGATCAACGCGGCGCCAAAGCCCTGGGCGAATATAACGAAAAAGGGATTACCCAAACCGCTACGGTTCTGGGTCAATCTGCCGATTATATCCTGAGTTTCTTTAAGACGCTGCGAACCGAACTCGCGTTTTACGTCGGTTGTTTGAACCTGCACGAAGCTTTGACCAGTAAAAAAGAACCCGTTTGTTTTCCGATACCGGTCAAGGCTGAGGAACGGCAACATACGTTTACCGAATTATACGATGTCGGTCTTGCCCTCAGCGTCCGGCCTAAAGTAATAGGCAACGACTTTAAGGCCGAGCATAAAGAACTGGTTATTATCACGGGAGCCAACGGTGGAGGTAAATCCACTTTTCTGCGCAGTGTTGGTCTGGGGCAACTTATGATGCAATCCGGGATGTTCGTGGGAGCGACGTCATTCACAGCTAACATCTGTCCGAACTTACTAACGCATTACCGCCGGGAAGAAGATGAGACCATGCGCAGCGGTAAATTCGATGAAGAACTCCAGCGAATGAGTGAGATAGTCGCTCATTTGGCTCCTAATTCTCTGTTACTATTTAACGAATCATTCGCGGCGACTAACGAACGCGAAGGCTCCGAGATAGCCCGCCAGATCGTCTGCGCGCTTCTAGAGAGAGGAATTAAACTCTTTTTTGTATCCCACCAATATACTTTTACCTCAGGATTTGATGCCAAGGAATGGGACAACGTGACCTTCCTACGAGCAGAACGCAAAGAAGACGGCACTCGTACCTTTAAGCTGATCCAAGCAGAACCTCTGCGCACCAGCTATGGCGAGGATCTGTACAACAAAATCTTCGAAGTTAGTTCATCTGCCGAGGCGGCCACGGAACCGGAGTTAGCGGTAGGGACGGGCTCGCGTTCGTCCGGGTTCGGAAAACCGGAATAGAGACCGCCGGCTGGATCCACGCAAAAGAAGGGCGTGTGACGCGGATCAGCCCGTGGAGCGCTGCCTCGCTT
>JAFAIO010000285.1 GCA_019236675.1 Verrucomicrobiota bacterium | reverse complement strand
GACCGAAACCACGATGGCAAAAATCGGGCGGTCTATGAAAAAATGAGACAACTTCATCCTTGGTTTTCCCCTGCTTTAGCGACTGGCTGTTTTTCCATCCACAGCGCCGGTTGACGCGTTTCCTTTCGAGAACGTCAATGGCGAATTGCCGTCGTTGGTGGCGAATTGCTCCATAGAGCCGTTCTCCGGTTTCACCGGGCTGTTTGGTCTCACCTTCAGAATCCCGTTAACCACGATGACGTCATCCGGTTTCAGCCCAGTTTTGACCACGCGCAAGCCGTCAGCCATTGGCCCGATCGTCACGTGACGCAATTGGGCGATATTCTTGGAATCGATCACGTACACAAAGCTTTGGTCTTGATCCGTGCCGATCGCCCGATCTGCGACCAGAAGCGTCTCATACTGCGGGCTTGAGGCAATCCGGATGCGAACGAAGTTGCCGGGCGTCAGGAAGCCGTCATGATTCGGGAAAGAGGCCCGGATGAGCAAAGTTCCGGTTGTGGTATCATATGCATTGTCTGCGAAGTTAACCGTTCCTTCGTGCGGAAACCCGTTCTCGTCCTGTAGACGAAGGTACACGGCCGCTTTTCCGTCACCGGTGCTCGCCAGTTTACCATCCCGGACCAGACGCTGATAACCAAGCGCCGCCAGTTCATCCATGCTGAAATACGCATAGATTGGGTCAATGCTGACAATCGTGGTCAATTGGGTTGAATCCGCTTGGACCAGGTTGCCGATATTAACGAGTTGCCGGCCGACCCGACCGTCGATCGGGGAAACGACCCTGGTAAACTCTAAGTTTAGCTGAGCGGCATTGACCGCTGCCTGCGCGGAGATCACTTGGGCAGCAGCCTGGTTCTTGTTCGATAACGCCGTATCGTAGTCTTCCTTGGCGATCACGTTCGTCTGCTGCAGGCGGGCTTGTCTTTCGTAGGTTACTTCCTGCAATTGTTGATTGGCTTGAGCCTGTTTCAGTTGGCCAAGCGCCTGGTCGTACGAGTCTTGATAGGGGCGGGGATCGACCTGGTACAGCAAATCACCCTTGTGGACCATATCGCCTTCTTTAAATGGGATATTGACGATGTAACCACTGACTCTGGCCGTAACATTCACCAGGTTTACCGCTGCGGTTCTGCCGGTGAACTCATTCCAATCCACGACTTCTTTGCGGACCGGCCTGCTGACGGTAACGCCGGCTGGGGGCAGGACCTGCGCAGCCGGTGGTTGCTGGTTGCAGCCGGTGAGCGCCGCTATCAAAATGGTTAAGGCCAGAACAGGCAACGCCAGCCGGCTCGAAAAGCCTGCCCCTGTCGCCATAGTCCGGACTTGCCGAGCAGTGGGACATAGTGGTCCGAGCGTGTTTGCGAACACTTCAAAGCGTTTGAATAATCCTCTCACGAAGCTCCCTTTCATTTACTATCGTACGGCAGATCTTTAGTTACTTGAAACCCTTAGGATACTAAGATACTGTTTGCAAGAAGGCACCTAATAGAGAGTAGGTCACCTTGAGTATACCGACTATTGTTTTCAACTGATTCTGAGCTATTTATATCGATTCTCACGGCCAAATGACCTCGCAAATTCTTAGTACCGGAACAAAGGCAACCGATGCTGGTTTCCATCGACCCATGGTTCATGACCGTTCTTGTCCTGGCCGGCTGATCCTGGATCATCTCGCCGATAAATGGGCGGTCTTGATTGTGGTCCGCTTAGCGTCCGGCACGATGCGTTTCGCCGAGCTCCGGCGGGCCATCGATGGCATCAGCCAGAAAATGCTGACAGTGACACTGCGTGACCTGGAACGAGATGGCTTGGTCGTTCGAAAGCTATACGCTAGTGTGCCTCCCAAGGTAGAGTATTCACTAACGCCATTAGGCAACTCGCTCGTTGACAAGGTGAATGAGCTATGTGGCTGGGCCGAAGCCAACAGCGCCGAAATTCTCAAAGCCCGTGAACGGTTTGATCGACGGAACGGCGTCCGGCAAAAGGTGACCGGTGATTCGTGATTGGTGATCGGTGGAATCAGGCCTGCTTCGGCCGCTGTAGCTTCGGGCGGTAATGGCTTAGTGGAGCATTGGAGTGACGGTGTATTCAGAGCAGCAATTGTCACGCAGGAAGATACCGTGCCCGGTGGGCTCTTCTGTTGGACTCTTGCGCACCTTGTCGGATTCTTGCGAAAAAAAAGGGAGGGATGGTGCTGCGCGCAGATCGGAGGGGCGTCGCATTCGGCGTTGCCAGGTCTGGCGGGTTATCGACGCCAAGAATTGTTTTAGGTCTGGGATTCGGAAAGACGCGACGCCCGGGACCTAACGCTTGGCTAGCCGTTTCGGTTTTGGAGGATCAAGAATCACAGCTCGCGGTTTTCGATATCGGTCGTACGGCAGACGTTTTTGACCACCGGTGCGCTGACACACCCTTGTGTGCCGGGGCGTCGCGTCTTTCCGCGTTAAATAACAGTAAAAAAGTTTTTGGCGTCGACAACCGATAGAGCCGGCCACGCCGAATGCAACGCCCCTCCGTTCTGTGCGTTGCGACCACCTTTTCACACATTCGATGCGATCGATGCTTGCTTGTATCGAGCTTGTCGAGATGCTCAGGATAGGCCTTTCACTTTTCACCATTCGCGCTTGCTTCCACCATGGACCTCTTCAGATGGACGCTGACTGCAATGATCCTGTCGTTCCTCTCCTTAAACGTCGCACCTGCTCAGGCGGTTCGCGGTGACGCCAGCCACGGCAAAACGCTATTTCAGCAGAACTGCGCGGTTTGTCATGCGGATACGTTAGGGCCGGGAAATACGACCATCGCGCGGCAAGGGCCGAGTCTCGTGGGGGTTTTCGGAAGACGCGCTGGGAGTGGCCCGAATTTCAATTACACGAATTCGCTAAAGGCATCGGGGCTCGCATGGGACGAATCGACGCTAGACCGTTTTCTGACAAACCCAACCGCCATGGTGCCGGGCACGACTATGGTGCTGATCATGGCCAATCCTGCGGATCGTGAGGATGTGATTGGTTATCTGTCGAGGTTAAAAGTTCCGGCCGAAGTTGCGGCAGCTCAAGAGACGCCCGTGCGGGCTGTCCGAAACAAACGCGATCCAGGTGATTGGCGTAATGCTACACCTGGCGCCAAACACCATATCACCTTAGCTGATCTCCCTCCGCCCTATAGCACGCGGTCGGCCGGCAACGGTCCGGACGTGGTGAGACAACCTGCCAACGCCGCCCTATCTGTTCCCTATGGCTTCGTGATAAAATTGTTTGCCACCGGGTTTTCAAATCCTCGCGTAATCAGGGTCGCGCCTGACGGAGATATCTTCATCGCGGAGACCAGCCGGAATCGGATACGCGTGTTACGAGCCGCCGATGGAGCCTGGGTCCCTTCGACAAATCAAGTTTTTGCGGAAGGCCTGGATCGGCCATTCGGAATCGCTTTCTATCCGTCGAACTCTAGCCCGGAATGGATTTACATTGCGAATAACAATTCGGTTGTTCGTTTTCGTTATCAGAATGGCGATCTTAACGCGCGCGATGGCGGGCAGGTCATTGTACCGCGGCTCTCAGAAAGTCACGGTGGCCACACGACTCGGGACATCGCTTTCTCGCTTGATGGGAAGCGGATGTTTATTTCGGTCGGTTCCGGGTCAAACGTTGGGGAATGGATGGGCAGAAAAAGTAGTGATGAGATCGGGCGTTGGGAAGCTGAGCATGGACGAGGAGCTGCGTGGGACGGGGAAACAAATCGAGCCGATATCTTAGTAACTGACCCGGAAGGCCGTGAACCGCTGCAAACGTTTGCCACCGGCATTCGCAACGGGGTAGGACTCGCCGTCGATCCGCAGACCGGTCAATTGTGGACCTCGACGAACGAGCGGGATGCGCTCGGCGATGATCTGGTGCCGGATTATATCACGCGAGTAAAAGAAGGCAGGTTTTACGGATGGCCTTGGTACTACTTGGGGAACCATGAAGACCCTCGTCATGCCGGCGAGCGTCCGGATCTCGCCGGCCAGGCCACCGTTCCTGATGTACTGTTGCAGTCGCACTCTGCCTCACTCGAGATGGTCTTTTACACCGGCACCAACGGTGTATCGGCTTTCCCCGCTGAGTACCACGGAGATATCTTCGCTGCATTCCACGGTTCATGGAATCGAAGTATTCGCACAGGCTACAAAGTTGTTCGGGTCCGTGTTAATCACGGTGTTCCCACCGGCGAGTATGACGACTTCCTAACCGGTTTCGTCATAAACGACAAAAGCGTCTGGGGTAGGCCGGTTGGGGTCGCAGTTGCTCACGACGGCGCTCTCCTCGTCACCGAGGACGGGAATGGGACGGTATGGCGAGTTGCCTACGGGAAAGGGGAGAGGTGAGCGGGACCGGAGTGATGGAATGATGGAGTGATGGGTCGTGCTCGAAACTCGGCGATGACCCTCGGGCTGATCGGTGATTCGTCGTTCCCGTGCGCTCCCGTCGTTCCCGGCGCTCCCGTGCGTTTTCTTGGTACACCATCTTGTATGAAAACGCATTGCATTATACATCCTGTAGTGTACTCTCACGGCGTTGTATCATGAATAGGCATCGCCGTAGACCGTTGAAGCTCCATCTAAGAACTGCCCCAAAGCAAAAGGTGCTTTCTCGGAGTTCGCGAAAGCTTTCCCTTAAAGTCATTCTCCCAGGGGTCTTGTTAGCCTTGATTATGGCGGGCGCACTCGGCTTTGCGGCGGTCGCATTTCTGAAAAACGCCCGGCTGAAACATCAGGGACATGCGACGGTCGCCTCGCCGAGCCCAACAGCGTTACTTGCCGGAACCGTAAATCCCGTGCCTACGACGGTCAGCACGCCGCCGGTTGCATCGGTCTTAGCCACGCCGGCGCCATCTACATCGCCGGCGCGGGTTCCATTGGTTTCAACTACGCCGGCGTCATCGCCGTCGGCCGCTCCGATTTTGCACCCGACGCCCTTGGTTAGGGACGCAGTTGCGCAAGAAGCAAAATCGCCTTCCGAAACGACGCGGAAAACTGCGGAACAAAAGCGCCGGGAAGCCGAACGGAAAAGAGCCAAACTGGAAGCTCTACACAAGAATCACCAGATTTCCGATGAGGCCTATAAACAGGGCCAGCAGGAATATCAGGCGGAGATGGAGAAATATCGAAACGTGGTGAGTGGCGCGGGTCCGACTAACAGGACGCAGTAGGCGGAGTGAGACCTGAGAGTTGAGCACAAGTTCTAAGGGGTGGCACGAATTAGTAATCAGTAATCAGTCTGGAAGCACCCGACCCGCCGAAGAAACATCGTTACTGAATACTGACACACTGATCACTGATTACTAATTGGTGCCGTCACCTTCAGACGCGCGCCGCTTTTTGCTTGCTCTGCTACAGCCGCTCAGGTAACCCGGCGGACACATCATGAATCGCCGATTCCGCTCTGCCTTGATTGCCTTAGCCGTGGGTTCGCTCCTGTCTTCCTGCAACTTCACTACCCCCGAGAACTACTTCGATGAAGCGGTGTTAAACGTCAACCTGATCACGCCATTTGGTGGTCGAGCGGCGCTCAACTCCCTGGCTCACCCATCTGTTAAATTGGTACCGGGGACGAAAGATCAAACAACGCCCATGACCCGGAAAGAGATCGTTGAGGACCAGATTCAACGTGTAGAAGGGAATCTGACCAAGATAAAAGCATTGCCGGACAGCGAGGAGACTCGGGACATGGTACAAACTTCGATCAAGCTGCACGAGTTTGTTCTACCGGTTTATAAGACCGAGTATCGTGAGTTAGCCAAGCTCTACGATGAAAACGGCTCCCAACAAGAACGGGTGTCAAAGGCTCAAGAAATCGACACCAAATATTTAGCCGGCTACCAGGCGCTCTTTAAACACCTCGTCGAGTTAGGCAAAGCTTACGCTACCAAACACCATATCAAGGTGGAATGGCAGACGTGGTGAATGGGA
>JAFAIO010000148.1 GCA_019236675.1 Verrucomicrobiota bacterium | reverse complement strand
GGCGCTACCGCCGATCCAGGTTTGAATGCCGAACCAGCCACAAGCGACCAGGGCGCGGAGCAAGGCGGGAAGATTGGCGCCAATAGTACCGAATGAAGCGCGACATAAAACCGGAAACGGGATTCCGTAATGTGTCCCAGCGTGAGCATTCAAAACCATCGGAACCAAAACGATCAAGTTACCCAGAAAAACGGTGAGAATGGCTTCCCACCAATTCATGCCACCTCCAATCAACGAGGACGCGAGCATGTAAGTCGGGATACAGGCCGACATTGAGATCCACAAGGCCGCGAAACTAGCCAGCCCCCATCGTCTTCGATCCGGGGAAACAGGCGCAAGGTCTTCATTATACAGCGAGCCGGCGCGGGCTGCATCTAGCGTGGTTGTATCGATAGCGGAGGCCATATTGGGTACCGGTTAGCAGTTAGCAGTTAGCGGTTAGCGGTTAGCAGTTAGCAGTTAGCAGTTAGCGGTTAGCAGTTAGCAGTTAGCGGTTGGAAGTTGGCGTTCATATCCTAGCGGCTTCGCGGCACACAAGCCAGAACCCTACTACCCGTAGACTTCTACTGAATCCTCTTACCTTTGCGTCTTCGGTCCTTGGCCGACGAAGCTAAACGGGGCGACGGGGCGAAGTCTGCTTTGCGTGAGATGTTCTGTTCCTTCTTTAGAAGTGTTGGGGTTCACGTTCCAGAAAATTGCCACGGCCGATGGTACCGGTGAACTGTCCGTCGCGAGCTGCGACCTCCCCGCGAACCGTTACCACGCTTGGACGACCTTCGATTTTCCATCCCTCGAACGCGCTATAATCCACGTTCATTAGCTGGGTTTTGGCCGAAATAGTGCCCCGATAGTTGGGATCGAAAACCACCAGATCTGCGTCAGCACCCAATTGTATCGTTCCTTTGCGCGGGAACAGTGAAAATAGCTTTGCCACCTGCGTGCTCGCCACGTTGACAAGCGTGTGCAGGTCGATGCGTCCTGTCTTTACCCCGTACGTATAGAGAAGCTTGATCCGTTCTTCCAAAGACGGAATCCCGTTCGGTATCTTCGTGAAATCGTTCTTGCCCATTACCTTCTGATCGGAAAAATCAAAAGGCGCATGATCGGTGGCGACGGTGTTTACGAGTCCGTCGCGAAGCCCTTGCCAAAGGATTTCTTGGTTGCGGGCGTCCCGTAAAGGTGGCGACATGACGAATTTGGCGCCTTCAAATTCGGGGCGTTCAGCGTAGCTCTTATCTAGCAGCAGATATTGGATCAAGGTCTCAACGCTGACTTTGACACCGCGTTGGCGCGCGGCGAGCGCTGCAGCCAGCGCCTCCTGGCAACTCAAATGGACGATATAGGTAGCGGCCCCAGTCAGCTCTGCAAAAGTCAGAAGATGATGAACGCCTTCCGCTTCCACCAGTGGCGGACGGCTTTCATGATGTTGGCCGGGATCGGTCTTTCCGGCAGCCAACAGCTGGGCAGAACGCTCTGCGACTAGAGTCTCATTTTCACAGTGCGCGGTGACGATCACCCCTAATTTCTTCGCCAGAGCTAACGTTCGATACAGCTCCGTGTCGTCGACACCAAACGCTCCTTTGTAAGCCAGAAATATTTTGAACGAGCTGATCCCCGCGGCCACGATCTCGCGGAGCTGACCCTCCGTTGCGGAATCATATTTGGTGACTCCCATGTGAAACGTAAAATCGCAGGCGGACTTGCCAACCGCTTGCGACATCCAGAGCTCGAACCCTTTCAAAGCATCGTCCTGGCGTGATGGACAACACATTTCGATCAGTGTCGTTGTGCCTCCCGCCAAAGCCGCCTTGCTTCCGGTCTCATAGGTATCCTTGGAGTAGGTCCCCATGAACGGAAGATAAATGTGAACGTGAGGATCAATGAAGCCCGGGAAAACCAATTGCCCGGCGGCATCAACCACGGTTGCGCCCGGTGGAGCTGAAATATCACGGTCGATACGCGTGATGGTTTCCCCTTCGCAATAGATATCGGCGTGGTAGCGCTCGCTGGCAGTAACGATCTCTCCGTTCTTGATCAGCAAAGGCATAAGCTAAAACCGCGAATTGACACGAATTGACACGAATAGAGGAAAAAACCAAAACGAACCGCAGATGGATCCGCCGCCGCTTCGCTATGGCGCGACAAGCTCCGATTTACGCAGATAAGATGAGTTGCTCCGTTCAAGTCAGGAAAATTTGGCCACGGTTGGCCGTCTTGCGATCGCTCACGGATTTCATCAAAGAACCAAATCAGCTCCATCCAGAAATCTGCAGCTGGAAGCTTTTGAGCAAACGCAATCGAAGCCGACATTATCTGCGTAAATTTGCGTCTATTTTACCTCGGAGAATTGGGGCTGCGGTTCGTCTTGGTTTTTCCCTATTCGTGTCCATTCGCGGTTTCTTTTGTGGTTAGTTCAATGGTCCTCCTTCGCCAAGGCTTCCTCCTTCGCCGAGGGTTCGGAGGATGAATGGGAAAGTGAGTCCGATTGCTGGACGAATGAGTCGCCGCTCCACTCGGCGTCGCTTCTCACCGATCTGGCGGCGGCAGCTTTCTGAGCGGCCTTGCGTTCCGTCTGCCGGCGAACCAGGTCTGCATGAGAGGTGAAATATCCCAGCGATTTGCCTTTGAAATCCGACGCGGTGTCGAATTGATGCTTTTCCATGAAAGCGAGTAATTCGTCGCGCATCGGCTTAATACGTTCGTATCCGAACTTCATTACTCCTGTGCAGACCTGAATCGTGTCGGCACCAAGCAGCATGAATTGCGCCGCGTCCTCGCCAGTTTCGATTCCACCGATCCCCGATATCGTTCGACCTGGAAATTCCGTCCGCACCAGGTTGGCAGTTTCCATCACCATTCGCAGCGCGATCGGCTTGACCGCCTTAGAAGAGTAACCGCCCGGCGTCGTGTAACCTTCAACACTGGGCTCCGGTCTCAATGTGTCGAGGTTGACTCCCATCACGCAGCGGATCGTATTGATGAGACTGACCCCTTGCGCGCCACCCCGAAGAGCGGCTCGGCTCGGTTCCTCGATGCGGGTAACATTTGGTGTCATCTTTGCCCAGACCGGCTTTTTGGTTGCTAGCGCGACCCAGCCACAGACCTCTTCCAGTATCTCCGGATCTTCTCCCATGGCGGAACCCATCTTTCGTTCCGGCAATCCATGAGGACACGAAAAATTCAATTCAAAGGCGTCAATGCCGGTTTCCTCGCATCGTTCCACGATCTCGAACCAAGCGTCCTTTCGGTATTCCTCCATTATTGAGGCAATCAGAATCCGATCGGGAAACCGGTCTTTGCACTTCTTAAATTCTTCGATCCAGATTTTAAGGGGCCGGTCGCTGATTAGCTCGATGTTTTCCCAACCAACCACCTCCTGTTTATCACTGGAGAACAGTTTGGCGTAGCGGGGAGCGACATTGATGACTTTCGAAGCGTCAAGACTGACGGTTTTAGCGATAACGGCTCCCCAACCTTCCTGGAAAGCTTTGGTGATGACATTCAGGTTAGTTCCGGGTGGACCGGACGCGATGACAAACGGATTGGGTAGATTCAGTCCGTCAACAGTAGTTGCTAGGGTCGGCATTCTCCAGGGTCCCCTCTCTGTTGCAAAGGTAAGTCTGCAACGTGAGATGGTTCGATAGAAATTTCAAGACCGCATTGCGGTGGAACTGCATCCGGAGTGATGGAGAAACGGAGTGGTGGAGTATTGGAGCGATGGAGTGTTGCCATCAGCGATAGATAGATCGCCATGAAATGGCGAAACGGAACAGCCCAGGGCTTCAGCCTGGCTTCAGCCCTGGGGTCAGGCCGATAAATGAATCCGCCCTGAAAGTGGCGGCCGAATATTCCGCTGGTTTTCGGCGCAGATTTCGAACGTCTCCCATCCATACCTTGAAATGAACGTTGGTGAACAATTGACGCCCGGTTCGATCGGACGCCCCTTTCAGGGCGGTTTTATTAGGGCCTGACCCATGGCTAAAGCCCTGGGCTGTTATGTTTCGCCATTTCATGGCGACCTACCCATCACCTGACCCACAACACTCCAGCACCACTGCTCCACGATTCCATTACGCCAGCACTCCATTACTCCAACACTCCGCTCCTTTTTTCCTTTACCTGTACTCAATCCCGGCCACATCGTTGTTTCCTGACCCGTCCCTATGCTGAACCCGAAACGAACGGTTGCCGAACTCAAAGAGCTCCGCGCATTGACCGCGGACGAAAATGGAGCCCAACGCGTGGCTTTCACTGAGACCTGGAGCCGAGCCCGAGCGTGGCTGCGGGAAAAGCTCTCGGCATTGCCTCTCGAGATTCGCTCAGATCCAGCGGGCAATGTCTGGGCCACACTCAGGGGCAAATCGGAACAGGCGTTGTTGATCGGTGGTCATATCGATTCTGTCCCGAACGGCGGCTGGTTAGACGGCTGCCTCAACTTGATGGCCGGCGTCGAGATCCTCAGGCGGATCAATGAGCAATATAGCGGCAAACCTCCGGTCACAGTCCGGTTGGTCGACTGGGCGGATGAAGAAGGCGCGCGATTCGGCAAAAGCTTGTTCGGATCTTCTGCTTGTTCCGGAAATCTTGACCTCGAAGAAGCGCGTACTCTGGTCGACAAGGATGGGATTCGTCTGCCGGACGCATTAACAGAGGTAGGGATCGATTTGGAGCGAGCAAAAGAGAGCGGCGACGAATTGAAAAATGCCTCCGCCTATATCGAATTGCACATCGAACAGGGACCGGTGCTTCTCAATCTAGGTCTGCCGTTGGGAACGGTTTTGGGTACTTTTGGTGTTGAGCGACACGCCATCACCTTTCACGGCCAGGCTGCACACTCGGGCAGTACTCCTATGAACGTCCGCAAAGATGCTTTTCTGGCTGCGGCAAAAATGAGTCCCGAGAGCTATCGGATTGCCGCCGCCCACGGCGGTGTTTGCACCATTGGTTCCTGCGCTACAAAACCAGGAATCGTAACGAGCGTAGTCGAAGACTGCCGGATCACGCTCGATCAGCGCCACCTGGATGCAGCGGGTCTAGCGAAAATGCTGGAAGACGCAAAGCAAGCCAGCCAGACGTTTGCCCAGGAAGGAAATGTTCGCGTGGGATGGGAGCGAATCTGGCAAATTGAACCGGTCCTATTCAATCCTCGATTAATCGACCTTTGCAGCGAGGCAGTCGAGGAAACATGCGGCAAGACACATCGCCTTCCGTCAGGCCCTCTCCACGACGCCGCAGAAGTGGCCCGAGCCGGTATTCCAACGGTCATGATGTTCGTTCAAAGCCTCCACGGTATCAGTCACAATAAAATCGAAGACACCAAAGAAGAGCATTTGGAACTCTGCGTGACCGCTTTCGACAAACTAGCCCAAAAAACCATCCAACATTTCGCCTGAGACAATCGAAGAAAAATCTCACGCAAAGCCGCAAAGGCGCAAAGAAAAGAGGGGACCACTAAAAACATTATCTGGATCGAAACCGGCGTCAGCTTCTGCTCGCAATCGACCAGAAAAGAATCTGCGTAATCTGTGCCATCTGCGGATCTCTAATCTCCTGGATCTGGTGTCGCCTGTTTTTAGAAGATTCTCCCCGCCCCCTCTTTTCTTTGCGTCTTTGCGGCTTTGCGTGAGATTTTTGTTTTCGCTGCGGCTTTGCCGCCTCGCGTAATCTGCGGATCTTATTTTGGATTTATGAAAACGCCCGAGCTACCTCCATTTGACTACACACCGAAGCCTTACACGGGGCCCTCCGCCGAGGAAGTGTTCGCCCTCAGGAAACAGTTCCTGAATCCGGCGCTGTTTCTTTATTATCAGAAACCGATGATGATCGTTGAGGGCAAGGGGCAATATGTCTTCGATGAAAAAGGCAGGCGTTATCTAGATGGCATCGCGGGTATCGCCACCGTCAGTGTCGGTCATTGTCATCCGGACGTTGTATCGGCCGCCAACCACCAGAACGAGACACTCCATCACGCCACGACCATCTATTTGCACCCAAACATTGCTGAATATGCGCGCGATCTCGCCGCAAAAATGCCTGGCGATCTCAAGGTCTGCTACTTCGTA
>JAFAIO010000107.1 GCA_019236675.1 Verrucomicrobiota bacterium | reverse complement strand
ACGTCGCGGCCAGGTTTTCGGCTCGGCAAGACTCATGGCAAGGGCGCGCCGTCGCTACGCTTTGGCGCGCCCTTGCCATGAGTCTTGCCGAGCCGAAAACCTGGCCGCGACGTAGGCTTTGCGTAGTCGGGCTGAGTCCTGTAGTCCCTTCGGGACAAAGAACATCTAAGATATCGAGGCTTTTCTGTTTCTCCTTCTTTGTGTCCTTTGTGATCTTTCCTTATTGTGAACCCTTCCCCCCACCCTATGAAACTTGGCATCATCAACAGCGCGTTCGGACAGGCCGGCGTTGACACGGCCGCCGGCCTTGAGCACATCGCCCGTATCGGCTTCGATTACGTGGATATCTTCACTGAAGCCATGACCATTACCGCACAGGAAAAACGTTTGGTACCAGATACCTGCCGGAAAAATAATCTGCCCATTGTTTCGCTTCCTGTCGTTGCGGTTGGTCTAGTCGACTTCAATGAACCGGTACGCGCTTTCCACATCGAACGCTGCAAAGCTTTCATCGACCTGGCTGCTGAGTGGGAGGCAAAGAATATTCTGCTCGTGCTAGGTGAATATATTTGGCAACGAGAAGTTATCCCACCAGCCGAGCAATGGCGCTGGGCTATCGAGACATGTCGTGTCCTCGGTGATTATGCCGATCAAAGGAAAATCGACATCGCGCTCGAGCTGGAACCTTTCCGGCTGAGCTTGCTCAACAGTGTGCCTGCGATGACCCGTTTCGTGGATGAGTGCAGCCACCCGCGTGTGCGTGCTAATATCGACGTGAGCCATCTCGTGTTAGCAGATACTAGCCCGATTGATGTGGCTAAGCTCAAAGGCAAAGCCATCCACGTTCACATCAGCGATTGCGATGGCAAAGTCCATGGCGACCTTCCCCCGGGCCGCGGTGTCATCAAATTCAAGCCCTATCTTCAGGCCATCAAAGAATTGGAGATTGACGGCGTGGTCTCCATTGAGCTCGAATATTCGCCTGACCCAGCCCACATTGTGGAGTGGGTCGAGGAAGCGTATCGGGAGACGGCTCGCCTGATGGACCTGACGGGGCTCCGCGGCTGAGCGGAACTCGCCAAATGCTCGTTCCGCGTAACCAATAGCCGATAGCCAAAAGGAGACTGACGGTCCCCTAGTTTCATTCAAACGCAGCAGTCCTCGGCACCCTTTTTCTTGGTGGACCGAGGTAGCCATTCTCATGCAACTTCATGAAGTCGTTCCTTGGGGTCGATCGCTCGACGAGTACCGGGCGATGTTCGCCCTTTCTGAAACCGACCAGCAGGGACGGTTGCTTGGCTGTGGCGATGGGCCGGCTAGCTTCAACGCGGAGTTGGCGGCCTTAGGCAAATCTGAACGGTTGGTCTCGGTCGATCCGCTCTACTTTTTCACGGGACCGGAGATCGCTGCCCGGGTCGAAGAAACGTACAAAACGATCATTTCGCAAGTGAAACGCAGCCATTCCCGTTACATATGGACTTACTTTGCGGATCCGGACGCATTAGGAGCTGCCCGACTTCAGGCTATGAAAATCTTCTTGAAAGACTATGAAGCCGGTCGTGCGGAAGGACGTTACCTGGTCGGCGCTTTGCCTGAACTCCCATTCAAGGACCGCGAGTTCGATCTTTGTTTATGTTCCCATCTTCTGTTCTTGTACACGGCCCAATTGTCAGTCGATTTTCACCTCGCTTCGATGCTGGAGATGTTGCGAGTGGCACAGGAAGTCCGGGTATTCCCTTTGCTGGACCTGGACTTGCAGCGCTCTGCGCATCTCGCGCCGATCCTGGCGGAGCTTCGATCGGCGAATTTCCATGCTGATATTGTTGATGTCCCGTACGAATTCCAGAAAGGCGGCGGGCAGATGTTGAGGGTTAACCGGCGACCCTAAAGACAAATTTAATATCCGCAGATTACACAGATTACGCAGATTTCGGTTTACGGCTATTCACTTCGTGGGTCAAAGGTGACTGCTTTCTCTTATGACGCGGCCTGCTCCTGACCGTTGATGCGACAACTGAAAACAAAAACCCTGAAATATGACAACAGCACTCGGGGCCTTTTGCCCTTCCGTTCAGCTCAACCCAAAGCCGAAATCTGCGTAATCTGTGTAATCTGCGGATATTAAATTTCAGTAAACGTCCATCGTCAGGTTAGCGACTTCTTCACCTTCAAACCTGGAATCTGCGCAAAAAGGGGATCGGTCGTGACAACAGACAAATTCGCTTCCAGGGCGCAGCCGGCGATTACCAGGTCAGCCATCGGCAATACAATGCCGCGCCGGTCCAAAGTCCAAGCTAGAGTCGCTACCTTTTGCCAGAGCTGTGCGTCGGTTCGGATTTCTTTCATCAGATCGAACAGATCCGAAATCTCATCGCGTAGTTTGATTGACCGTATCCCCCTCAGCACCTCCGCTCGGACCATCCCGCAAACGAACAACTGGTCACTGATCAAGTAGGGTTTGAGAACGAAAGCCAGGTCCTCGCCTCTGCGCAGCCAATCGATGTAGATTGTCGAGTCAACCAGCATTTCGCTTTCGGGGTTTGTCCCGTTCGCGCAGCGCCATCAAATCATATTCTGGGTCAAGCGCATCTCTGATCTCTTCTCGGGATCGTCTCGGTCTGGCAAAAAGCTTGGCCATTTTCGCCGCCCGCTCTGCTTGGTCAAGAGCATAATCGATTGCTTCCCGTCGCGTTTTGAGACCGGTTAATTGCATTATTCGGATTAATTTCCGTTCGTCTAGCTCTACCGTAGTCTTCACCCGTATCACTGTACGGCTGCGAGACCCATCTCGCAATAAGGTTCGAAAATCAATGGGGGCCTGCATCGAAGCGACACCCTGCGGCAATTGGGTCAATGCGGGCAGCTCGCCGGGCTGGTAACAAGCAGGGCAATGATGCTAAGCAGCAGAACGGTAAATCCTAGCATCAACAAAACCTCGTGCATGACCTTGCGGGAATGTAACCGATCACAAAGGTCCGCAACGGACCCGCGGGATACTAACCCCACGGATCGTAAGGTATTGACCACCATCCGGGTGCGAGAAAGACGCTCCCGACCAAGTTAAGGTAGTCCGTTGGGAACGCCCCTAGTGAGGTCGGAAAATACAGACCGCGCCTGGGGTATCACCAAAACCGTTATTCACCTGGGCACCGGCGACAATTGTGCCGTTCTCGACTGCCACACTGACGCCCAGCCCAAACAAGGCCGGCTCACCCGGGTCATAGAGAACACCGTCCGCTTTCGACGTGTTTCGCCAGCCGCCACTCGGTTTTCGGTAGAAGAAAACTTCGCCTCCAAATGGAGCTCCATCCGGCGGAGTAACTCCGTCGGCGCCTGCCACAATCATATCGCCGTGGATCGCGACGTCGCTGCCGGCCCCCGGAGTCGCCAGCTTTGCGGTTTGAGCACCAGAACGCCAATGAGCGCCGTTTCGAACGAACACATAGACGGCACCGTCGTTAGAATGCTTATCAATAGCAAACGGCACACCCGTCACAATAGTATCGCCGCTTAAACCAACACCGTATCCGAGATAGGCATTCACGGACGGGTCGGACGCAACCAAAGTAGCCGAGGGAGTACTGGTGGTAGTCCAACCGCTCCCGGGTTTTTCATACACGTAGACAGTGCCTGCATCGGCGAAACCACCAACCGTTGCTCCTCTCGCGCCCAGCACAATGGTATCACCGCTGATGGCGATGTACTGACCAAGTCCATCGTCAAATTGGCCATCCGTCAATACCGCCACGGGTTGAATATCTCCAGTCCAGCCGCCGGCGGGCTTGACGTAGACCGCCGCCCCACCGACCTGACCTTGGGGTTGGTTGAAATTATAGACGTTTGCCACAATGGTGTCGCCATCCATGGCAATGTAGCCGAAATCGGTAGTCTGCCCGTCAAAGGTATACCCGTTAGGCGCCTGCAACCGAGCATTTTCAGTTGCACTAGTCCAACCCCCAACCGGTTTAATATATACATAGGTTGCGTAATTGCCGTAAACCGCGATGGTATCGCCACTGATAGCGACTCCACCCCCCAATTCGGGCCATTGGTTTTTTAGACCATCCGATGCGGTCAATTGAGCAACTTTGGCAGGCGTATCCGAACCCCAACCCTGAGTTGGTTCCAGATAAACGTAGGCTGCACCCACATACTCTTGATTGTCTATCGTTTGTAGGGGTTCACCGACGACCAAAGTCTTGCCACTGAGCGCAATCGCTGAACCGAACGCTTCCCGGTCGATCGGATCCGGCACCGGTGTCAGCACGCGCTCTTCAATTCCGGATCCGCCATCGGGGATGCCTGGGGAAAAGTTGACGGGACCAGCCGGCTGCTGAGAACCACCGCTCTGGTTAAAAGGCCAGACGTAAGCCGTGTACTGTCCGCCTTTAACCAGGTCGGGTAGAGTGATGGCAGTATCCTTGGTGACGAAGGCTTGGGAGACAGTGCCGTAACTACCCGCGTAATAAATACCAACAACATAGGCCGACTGACCAGTGGAGGTGGTCCATTTGAGAGTCACGCTAGTGTCGGTTGTTTTTCCCTGGACCAGACTTTGGATCACGGCCGGAGTGTTACCGGAAGCAGTTCCTGAGATCATCAACTGCGTGGCGAAGCCGCTTCCCCAAAGAGAGCCGTTCCCAGTCGTGTTGCAGTAGCCAAAACCGTTGCTGTAACCAGGATAAGTTGTCCCAGGGTACCCATTCGATCCAACCGCGACGGGATACAAGAAATCCGACGGATTAGCGTTCTCGTACGACGGGGTTCCAACCGAGTATAGAGGGGGATTAAAGAAACCGAGGTTGTGCAGTCCCGAATATTCGAAACCCGCGTTGATAATGCTGAGGTAACCTGCCCAGATCGGCGACGAAACGCTGGTTCCACCTATCAAGATCCAGCCGCCGTTGATTTTAGAGTAGATGCCGACCCCCGTGAACGGATCGCCCACCGCGGCGACATCCGGAACGTTCCGCATAGTGGATGACCCACCGTTTCCCGTCATGTAACCGGGGGCTTCGCTGCTCTGATACGAGGGGATCGACCAGTACGAACTGATGCCACCACCGGTCGCTCCATCTTGGAGCACCAGATCATTCCAGGCTTCTTCCACCACGTAGGCGTGACCAATTCCGGTATATAAACTCGTGCCACCGACACCGGTGATATAGGGTTGCGAAGCCGGATCGTAAACATTGTAAGGAGTGTTATATCCATCTCCGTAGGCGCCGTTGTCTCCGGAGCTGGCTGTGACGGTGATGCCTTCTGTCGCCAATTGCTGGAGGGCAGTGTTCTCGGCCGCGATCGCGTCGTTTCCCTGGTATCCTTCATCTTGACCGTACGAAATACTCAAGACCTGCGCTTTATTCTCGTCGCCGACTTGTGTAATCGCGTCCAGGAGGGCCGTCTGGAACGTATCAACTGAGTCTTCATAAACTCGCACTTCGTCTACGTTCGGATTGATGCTGATCACCATATCAACATCGAGCACCGCCTCGAGCTCGATGCCCGCGTAGTTGACCGTGGTGGGCGAATTATCGACACTGACCGCCGTTATTTTCACGTGCGGCAGATCATTCGTGTCAAGGTACTCCGACACATCGGAGGGGGTGAAACCGCCTTGCTCGAACACCGCGACTACGGTGTTGTTGCTCAGATTACCAAAAGCAGGAATGTTATATGCTGTTCGCAGATCCTTAGCCGAATACGTTCCGCCTGGCCCCGTTCCTGCCGCACTGCCCTTATCATTGCCGGAAGATACTGAGACCGGCGATTCACCTAGCCGTTTGGCGACCTTCAGTAACGGCGCATATTGTTTGCCGCCGGTTAGTCCGATCACGCCCGAAATTTTTGTGGCAATGGCGATGGGAACGGTGGGCTTGATGCCGGCCGAATAGAATTCCGAGCCGTCCGGCGCGCGATAACGATTGATGCGGGTATTGAAGATCTTCTCGAATTGGCTAACGCTGCCGCGGACCGTGAGATTAAGGCGTCCCACGGATTCCTGCGATATTACTAGTCCGCTGGAGATTGCCCATTGTTTCAAGGCGGCATAATCCCGGGCATCGCCACCAAACCGTTCCGCGAATTGTTGCGGTGTGAGGTAATGATGATACAGCGGGTCTCCTTTCCGGGAAATCCGTTGAATATAGTCCGCCGCTCCCCGGGGGTTGGACAGTGGTAAAGCCAGCGCCACACCAATTTCTTGGCTCTCATCAAGCGGAGCCAGCAAGGTGGACTTTCCTACCAAGGATGATAGCTCGACAGTGGTTTCGGCCGCCGAAAGGACAGCCGGAGACAGAGGCCAAGTTGCGAGAGCCACGGCCACTCCAGCCATTCGGAGCCCCCGCCAAAGTAAAAGACCTTCAACAAATAACGATCGCTGCAGCATTACTCTTATTGTACGGAAATCGAAGTAAAAGTTGCGCAGTTCGGAAATGTTTTTTCCGAGAATGATCGAGAGTGATCACGGCTCAAGTGGCCTTTTCCCTAGCGCTCTAACAATAAGGAATGATCACAAAGGCCACAAAGACAGAAGAAATGACTGTCTTGCAGATTTAGAAGTAGACGGCTATATCCGCGCACTTCCGGATCCTATGTAGGACGCTGACGAACTCGTCCTCAAGAACGTACGGTCCGGTTTCGGGGCTTTCCCGACGCCTCGGCCCTGCTCCCGGCGGCCGCGTCCCGCCGCCGCTGGGCTTGCTGCTGGAAGGCAACGCTTTATTGGGCGGTTACCGTTTCGAGGAGGCACGTCTAGCCGCCGTGACAAAGCTTTTTGCACTTGCCGTAAGCGCTTTCTCGACATAGGCGACACCGACCACAATCGGTGGAGGTTCGGGGACGAGCTTGCGGATCTTCAGGCGTGGACCCGCGATCGCAGCCACGTTTTCACTCACCAGCGCTATGCCTCGGCCGGCTTCGACCGATGCAAGCAGACCGGTTCCGCTGTCGTGTTCTTCCGCTATCTCCGGTCGGACTGGGGGAATCCGACGGCCGCCTTCGAGCCCGTCGTCACAAAGAACGCAACAGTGGGAAGATGTCTATGGGATGAATCAGAGCGGGTT
>JAFAIO010000058.1 GCA_019236675.1 Verrucomicrobiota bacterium | reverse complement strand
CTGTGGAGAGAAAGACGAAATCGAAATTGTTAAAGGTAAAGGTCACATGCAGGACTACCATCACCAGGATGATGTAACGTAGATTGGGCAACGTAATAAAAATGAGACGATGCCAGCGGGTAGCGCCGTCGATACGAGCCGCTTCATAAAGATCTTGCGGGATGGCTTGCATCGCCGCCATGAAGGCAATCGCGTAAAAGGGAATATTCCGCCAAAGGTGCATGATCAGGACGAGAAGAAAGGCAAAGTTCTCGTCTCCGAACCAGTTCCTTGTCCATTGGCTAAGGCCTACTTTAGTTAGCAGTAAATTGAAGAATCCGTAGTTCGGCAGGGTAAAAAAACGAAAGATAACCACTGCGGTGATTATCGGTAGTACCCAGCTAACCATGGCCAGACTCCGGAATACTTGGATACCGGGCACCCGTTGGATCAGTAGGTGGGCCAAGATTAAACCGAAGAATACCTGGAGAAGGACCGCTGTCCCAGTGAGCTCAAGAGAATGAAGAAATGAGAGCCGAAAGATCGGATCGGCAAAAAGCTTAAAATAGTTAGTTAAGCCTACCAGGTTAAAATGATTGGGGTCGAGCAGCGATTGATCGGTGAATGAAGTGAAGATCCCGTAAGCGGTCGGGTAAAGGTTCAGCCCGAGGATGATGGCGAGCGCGGGGACCAACAGGAGATAGCCGAACGCCTCTTTCCAAAGGCGAACCAAGAACGGGGTGCGGTAGTCCTTGGGGGCGCCGGCCTTTGGTCGTTGGAAGGCGAGGTCCTTAGTGTCCATCGTTAGGGGCATCATGTTGCGTCAGCCGGCGTTATGCTAGGGGAATTGCGTGTGGGCGGATGGGCGAGGGGGCGAAAATGGCGAATGGGCGAATGTGGCGTGTTGGCGAAACGAAGCCCATGACCGGTAGGGCGAAAAACTCGGCGCGCTGCTGGTATTCCTCCCGAATTCAATTTTCACGCGCCGGTTTTGAGCCGCGTTGGGTGTGGTTACGCCCTGCGTTATTGCACAAAAAAGACGGTTGGTTCGGCGGGAATCTTCGACCACGTCGCGCAATGGGTCGCGGCTCAAAACCGGCGCGGAAAATCCGAATGCCGAGGCCAAGTCCTGGGCGCGCCGAGTTCTTCGCCCTACCGGCGCGCCTTTCCTTGTATACATCCTCGCTAATTCAAACTCGGATGAGCGGGAGCTCGTCCCTACCACTACAATTGATTATCGGTCGCGCGTTTTTCTAATGTTGAATACAACGCCTTACCGGCCTCTTCCGGTGTGCTGTTTTTGTAGATCACTTTTTGTATCGCCTCCGTGATGTCGTTGATTACATAACCCCAGTTAATGGCGGCTAACGCGACGCCGGTGCTCAGTTGGGAGCTGAATGCCTTCTGCCACCAGTTGTCTTTAAACTCCGGCAGATCCGCAACATCTTTTCGTGGTGGATTAACTCCTTCAGTTTGGTTGTCCAAAGCGACAAAATCTTTGCTGGCCAAAATCTTGATCAAAGCCCAGGCGTCCTGTTTATCCTTACTGGCGGCGTTGATCAGTAGGGGTTTAACTTCGAGGTAAGTCGCCTGGGTTCCACCGGGCGGTAACGGCAGGGGCGCAACCCCAGTCTCTTCTTCGAGGATCTTCTTCGCCGTGTCTCCGGTCAGCCGGTAGGAATAGAGCCAGGGTCCCATCGGTACCATGGCCGATTTTCCAGAGACGTAGTCCGTATCGGTCGCCTGATAATCGTTGCCGCGGGTGTTTTGGTTAGCTCCGGACGGGCTGCCAGCGAAAAAGATGTCTTGATAGAGTTTTAGAACTTCCGCCAGCTTCTCGGGCGTGGTGTTCATTTCCCATTTCTTGGTAGATTCGTTGTATTTGAACGGATTCTCGCCCCCATTCACCTGGAAGAAGAAAGAGATGAACTCTTGAAAGGTGCGGACGCTCCCATTTTTGGTGGTTAGTCCCAGGCCGGCCACACCATCTTCTTTGGATGAGATCAAGGCTGCATCCTTGACCAGGTCGTCCCAGGTCTTCGGCTCCTCGATACCATATTTCTGAAACAGATCCTTTCGATAAACCAATACCCGGACGTTAGTATTGTAGGGTACGCCGTACAGCTTGCCGTTAATGGTCAGCGCTTTGATCGTGCTGGGGATGAACTGATCTTTATCCGCCCATTTGTCGAACTCGCTGTCGATCGGAGCAATTAGACCGGCTTTCTGATAGGCGATCATCCCTTCCAATACCGCTTCGATGACATCGGGTTTGCCCCTGCGCCCCTGCACGATCAGCTTCTGTTGGGCATCCTGATAGATCGGCGGACCATAGTTATTGGCCACGGTAACGCCGGGTAGCAGTTTGGGAGTATTTTCACGCACCCATTTGGTTAACGGGCCTTTGGCGGGACCATCTTGCGACATTGGGACGAACCAAAGCTCAAGATCTTTCGCCTGGCTGGTACCGACGAAAATAGAGGCGCTAACAAGCGCTAAGAATCGGATGATTGGCAAACGTGTTCTCATGTTTTGGGGGCGGGTTAAGTCGGTGGGGTTTTCTCCTTCGTCCGGCCGAGCCGGACTACGAAGTACAAGCTTTAGATCCGGACGAGACCGCGCCCGCAACGCTTCGCGTAGCGATGCGGGTGGGAAAATCGGCGAATCGTTGCAGCTTGATTAAAACGCGCTGCTGTCGCAATAGTCGTTCCGGATCGATAATAGTCTATTTGTGAACAAACTATCCTCGAACGGTTTGGCCGGGAACCCGAGCCGGGATCTGCAGAATTTGTATACGACTTTACGCACCGTTCCGAGCTGCCCGGAGACGGCATTGACTTATGCTGGGAGCGTTTATTGCGGGTTAGAGACACGGGTTGATCCCGTTGATTACTACTGGGATGGGCGAAAAAGGGGTGGTCATCCCAAATATCCCTATGTGATCTGGCAATATACTTTGAACGGTTGGGGGAGCCTGAAAACCGAGCGGACAGTTCATCGGCTGGAATCGGGCAGTGCTTTTACCACGATAGTCCCAAGCGACGACATATATTGGCTCCCGAATAAATCGGTCGAATGGACCTTTTTCTGGTTCATTATTCACCATCCTTATGTGGTGGATAGGATGAGGAAACGTCAAAGAATGGCGTCCCAAGTATGGCCGATCCCGCCGGATAGCGCCTTGATAGGCCGGGCAGTCGATCTCTATGTTTCCGTGCGATCGGGTGCGTGTCAGGACGAGTTTACGGAAGAGAGTTTTCTGTTTGCCTTCATGCTCGAGTATGAGCGATTCGGTCATTCCTTGTTGCATCCGGCTGAAGCGCGCGAACGGTTGCTGAACGAACTTCGAACTGAGGTCCTGAATGGAATGCGGAACGGTGGAGCAACGGTCGAACACCTGGCTGCCAAACGAAAATTAAGCCGAAGCGCCTTTTCTCATCGATTCCGTCATGTGACCGGTTCAACCCCAGCCCGTTTCATTACCCACGTCAAATTAGGGGAGGTCACCCGGATGCTGGTACAGACTGATCTTAAGCTTTCTGCAATCGCCGAACTGACAGGATTCGCCGACGCGACCCATCTAGGAAAGGTTTTTCGAAAACGCTACTCACTCACGCCGGACCGCTACCGTAACGCGATGCGGGCCCAGCGCTAACTCGCTTAGGCTCGTTAGCGAATAGCCAAATTGTAGGAGGCAGAAGACGCGGTTCCCTTTGGCTATTGGCTATCGGTTATCGGCTATACGGAACGAGCCTAAGCGAGTTCCGTCAGGCTACGGCGTATCAATCTGGCGGCTGCGCCGTCGGAATTCGTTGACCTTAGCATTGTTTCCGCACGCCGCCATCGAGCACCATCGCCGATCGCCCCTGCGCGAAATATCTAGGAAGTAGAGTGTGCAGGTGGGCGATTGGCATTGTCGGATAAGTTTGGCGGCGTCACCGCCGAAGAGATGTACCGCTTCGCGCGCCAGCGTGACCAGAAGAGCACCTGCAGTCCCCTCAAGACGCATGGTACCGTCAGCTTGAAGCCGGGGCACCGCCGCGGCGCCGGCGGCGATCCGATTCAAACTCTTGCGAGCCGCCGCCGCTTCGGACTCGCCACGCCGGCCGGCCAATACATAGATCGCCTCACGCAGGACTCGGGCCGTGGTCAGATCCTCGCCGGTTGTCTTAGGTGCGGAGCTGGCCATCCCGGCTGAGACTAGCCAGCGAGCCAAGTCGCCAGACGTGTTTAGCAGTTCACGTGGTGACGGGGTCAGCCTGGCTTGCAGGGTGGCGGGCAAGTCGATCGCGTTACAGCCGCCGCGAAAGCGAAAACCGTCTCTATCTTCCGGTCGCTGATCAAAATGCATGTAACCATATTGACAGGTTTCTCATTTCGTGGCAAGAGGCGGTTGAAACCTCATAAACAGGTTACACATGCCGGTTATATATACAGGTTACATACAAGAAATGCCTATCACACACCGAACTTTACTGAACTTGCTATGCATCGCAGGCCTCATGGCCGGCGGTGTCAGATCCGCGCGGGCCGAGGAGCTTTCTACTCTCGAAGGGACCTGGGTCATGGACTCGGCCTACGAAATCCAACCCGATGGCTCGCGCACGACCAATTATGGCGAGCATCCGAAAGGTCTGCTCATCGTCGATCACGCCGGTCGTTATAGCTTGCAGATCTTCAGGACGGATCGGCTGTATTTCGCCAGCGGCGACAAGGCACGGGGAACACCGGAGGAATATCGGACCGCTTCAGTCGGAATCAGCACCCATTTCGGACGGGTGCGTATCGATCGAGCGCGACACCAGCTCATCTTCGATGTGGAGGGTGCGTCGTTCCCCAATTGGGAGGGCAAGCGACAAGTGCGTGACTTCAACTACCAGGATGGGTTGCTCAGTTACTCCGTCCCAGCCAGCGCGTCCGGCAACTCAGTCACTGCATACTCAGTGTGGCGTCACGCCGCCGAGTAGGTGCCGACATCATTCAAACCATAATATCCCAGGAGAGAAAATAGATGACCAAGATATTGCAAGGACAGAATGTGGTTGTTATGGGGGGTAGCTCCGGTATTGGATTCGCAGTAGCCGAGCTTGCGCTGGAGCGCGGTGCTGCTGTGTTCGCGATCGGCCGCTCCGGCAGAGCACCTATGTCAGCGCAAGGAATAAAGGTCGACGTGTCCGACCGTCATGCCCTGAGCGCGGCTTTCGGAAAGATCGGGCGGATCGAACATCTAGTACATACCGTTGGCTCGCGGTTCGGCTCAACCCCTGTCGCGTCCCTTGAAGAGCCACTCCTGCCGGGCGCTTTTGAGGCCAAGCTGTTCAGCGCTGTTCATGCGGTGCGATTGGCGCTCCCGGTCCTGGCTCCGACGGCATCGATTACGTTCACCTCTGGCCAAGTCTCGCGCAAATACGGTACAGGCAGCTTCGTCAAGGGCGCACTCAACTCCGCGGTTGATGCCGCCGGACGGCATCTGGCGAAAGAGTTAGCCCCTCGGCGCGTCAACGTGGTAAGCCCAGGCGTGGTCGATACCAGCCTCTGGGGAGAGGAGGGATCCGACGCGCGCGACGCCTTTATCGCCCGTGTATCCACCTCACTCCCTGTCGGTCGCGTAGGTCGACCAGAAGAGCTCGCGCGGGCTTACCTATTCGTGATGACCAATGGTTTCGTAACCGGCTCGGTGCTCGACGTGGACGGTGGCGGCTTACTCTGAGCTTGTGTCCGCGCTAACTCGCTGAGGCTCGTTAGCGAATAGCAAATAGAAAATAGCAAATAGCAAAAGGGGCGCCGAGCTTACCGAGCGCGCGG
>JAFAIO010000033.1 GCA_019236675.1 Verrucomicrobiota bacterium | reverse complement strand
TGCGGGCAAAATCGGCGTTATTCAAGCATTCGAACAAGACGCCGAGAATCGGGTTCACGTCGCCTTAGTCCTTGATGGAGAACTGCCTCAAGTCGCATCGCCAGCGCATTACCCTGGCGAGCATTTTCTCTTTACTCTGGACGAAGTCGAACCGCTTCCGAGTTAGGCCACTCGAAAGGAGCAAAGCGCCGGCCCCGAATGCTACTGCTTGTTCGACGAAGCCTCCGGGAGTCTATGACAACCGGGGGAGCTCGGGCACGTTATACGGCACAATCTTGCGAGTGGCTAAATCCACCGTAACAGAATCGTCAGGCGTTTTTGCTGCCTCGCCGTCTGAGGCGGGATGATATTCGATCCGAAGCTGCTGTTGGTTAGCGATTACTCTTAAATAGCCGTACTCACTGTCGTCGTAGTTTTCGAAAACAACTTGGTCATTTCCGTTCGAAAGCGGCGTTTGCACCGCCGGGGTCCGCAAGGTCGACATTCCCCGCGAAGTCAGGCGTTGTATGGCATGGCCGCCATTCCCCGCGACGACAAAGGGTGTCTGCCGATTGTCTAGCGTCCGGGTGAAACGTTGATAATTGTGGGCGTGTCCGGACAAAATGGCATGTGGCCTTACGCCGCTGCTTTCGCACGCCGTATCGATGTCCTTCAACATGAGGGAGCTGCCACCATGCCGCCCCGCAATCAGTTTCGGAGATCGCGTTTGGGCTACATAAGGCGGGTGATGAACCGCAATGATCACAGCGCCACTAAACTTCTCTTTCTTGATCCTTTGCAGGGCGGTCTCTAAATAGGTCAACTGGTGGCTGGTCAGCGAAGGATAAGTGCCGCCCTGATCAGAAATCACCCCGGGATCCTCCAAACAGTTGCTATAAAGCCCTAGGATCCGAACGAATGGCGCTTCCAGGGTGAAATAAACACTAGGTTGAACTTGCGCGGTTCTCGCCAAACCGCCGGATTCCGCCGTCCGATGTGGTGCCTGCCCGGAAGCACAAAAGTTCTCCAAGAATGCTGCCAGTGATTCCGCCGGCGAATTTGGCGCCACCATGCCGTCGTGATTGCCGGGTACCGCAAAAATCGGGGCAGGATAGTTGCGGAACGGGTCGTAGAACTGGTCGTAGTAATATTCGGTTTCCCCGAAGCTGTAAACAACGTCGCCCAGGTGATATAAAAAGGAGGGGACAGCTCTGGGATCCGTTTCGTTATAGTCGCTGACCATCTTGTCAGCAACCAACTCCATGTCATGTGGCCCTTTCGTATTGCCTGTGTCACCGACCGAATGAAAGACGATTTGTCCAGCTCTGGTAATGGCGCTTTCGATGTCCGCTCCTTTCTTACCGAGGGCTTCAGCCAATGCTAGTCGGGGCTCAGCCTCACTCGCGATCGGGAAAGGGCGCGGCTGTAATGAACCCCTTTGGCTGTCCAGAATCTTGTAAGCTTGGCTATCAGATCCGTGTTTTACGCTGAATTTGGTGGGATCTGCTGTCGGGGTGGGTTCGCCAAATTGCGGACCATTGGTCGGAATTGTCTGCGAGTTTTCCGGATTGGAATCAGTCGGCTCGGAAGCCGGCGGTGCATCGGCTGCCTTCGAACTGCTTGGTTTAGAACGTCTTGCCATACGCGGTATTGTGGTGGGGTAACGAATCCAGCTTCGCTTATAAGCACGCACCGCGCTTTTCGGAATATGTTACAACATTGCTACTTGACATGAGTTCGGGAGTGTTTCCGCCGCGGAGTGCTGGATGGAGCAAGGGCGTGTCGGACCTGCCGCGAAGCGGCTCGAGACTATAGCCTGGTCCGGCGGCTGCCCATGGGCGGCTGCCGGGTTGAAAAACGGCTCCGTAGGAGTCAGATATTTATAGCTGGCGACACACCATAAAGGCGGCAAGCTCCGTAGGAGCGACATCTAATCGACAACCGCCTTCTATGCTGCTCCTACGGAGCTGGTCGCCTTTTACGTTACCGTTGCTATAAAGATTTCGCGCCTACGGGGCTAGGCGTCCGCTCTCTTTTGAATCATCCGCCAAGAACAGGCTCGCGTTTTTCAACAGTCTGCCAGGGCCGAAAGACTTTCGGCCCTGGGCTATGATGTACGACCGCTTCGCGGTGGTTCCGACGGGCTGAGCTAACAGGAACGCCTACTCTATGCCCAGCCCCAGCGCAAGGCGCACTCAAGCGCCTTGCTGTTTGCCACAGAACACTAAGGATGGTACGCCTCAGCGGTGAGCTTGATCTGCGTCAGTCGCTAAATCCGCTAACAACTGGAAGAATTCAGGCGTCTGTCCGACGAAAAGTCCATCCGCGGTGAGTGCGGTAACGGCTCCCATCGCAGCTCCTTTGGTGTTAGTTGGCCGGATGATCGAGCAGATCGGGAACGACGTACTGAGGAATGGGGTGGGCTCTGGCATGATCAGGTTCGCCTTTAGATGCTCATCCGTGGTCGCACTGAGATCGTCGAATGTCACCGTCGAATTGTTGATCGGGTCAACGACAGTAAACGGTGGGTTACCGGCATTCGCGTTCCCCGCCTTGTCGTGCCAAACCTGAAAATGCATTGTCTCGGTAGGACCGATGCTCAACACAATTTGTAACACCTCCGGATCGTGCACGCGCTGAGCGAGCGAAGGGTATAAGCTGGTGCCTCCTTGCTCGATAAAGCCGAAGTGGAATCCAGCTGTGAACGCGATCGCATTAATGAGGTTTCCCATTTGGCTGGTCGTATCATCATCGGTTCTGGGGATAGCCGTATGCTTTCCAATATTCAGGGTCGGCACGGCTTGGGCGAAGTTTGTGCCGCCGAGGTCCGGGTTCGCGTTGTCAGTCCGGTAGCGACCCCAGTAGCTGGTGTCTACTGTGAGTTGGGTTAGGTTGGTAAGCCGGGGTTTCGCTGTCGACCCCGTCGCCCTGCTACTGATGGGAGTTCCATTCGGCTGTTTGTCCAACGTGCGAAAATGAGAACCAACCAAGAGGTCGAGATCCGCCGTGTTTGCTCCTTTCGATTTCAAGTAAGCCAGCAGGAAGTTTGCATGGCTGAATTCATCATCGGTATTGTCCAGGATGTATTGGGGCATGTCCCCGTCCAAAATCTGCAGGGCTTTGATGTAAGCGGCGTTACCACCCGTCACTGCTAAGGTACTGCCGGGCTGTGGATCGTGAGACGCGAAGTCGAGTGTCCCGTTACCAAGTTCCCAATATTGCTCCCAGAGGTCGCTCTCGATGATCTCAGCGGCGGCCAGGAAACGCAAAATTGACGCGTCGCCTGCGGTCAATCTCCCGCCAGAGTCGTCGCTTTGGTTTGCGTTCTTAGCTTTAGAGCTGTTGATCAAGGCGGTGGTGGCTGGAACCAACAATGCGCTGGTTGCGCCAAGACCTTTAAGAAAAGATCGTCGTCGTAATCGTTTAGTTGTGAGTTGATTAGATGCTGTTTCCGACACAGATGTTAGTTCACTTGATGATTCGCTGTTGTTAGTTGGTCTTCTCACAGTTTTTCCCCGTTAGTTAGTTAGGTTAGCGGTGGACAGGCTCTTTAATCGAGTCGACCAATTGCCTGCCCACCGACGAAGACCACCAACGCTTAACTTTATTCCCGGGTTAAGCGGTACGGATAACAAAAACCATTAAAAAGTGTTAACGAAGGTTTCTTGGGGAGGCGCCGTCGAATAGTAGTCGATGGCTAGTATCAACAGATTTCCGGAATAATTGTGAACCGGCGGAGTCTTTATCAGTATGGGCATTGAGCTGAAAGCTCCCCGCTGGGGTTGCTCGTATGAACTTCAGCCGAATGTTTCTCTGTTATCGGGAATAAGCGGAAGTGAAATGAGTCTCTCTCTATATGCGGCCAGTAACGCGTTTTAAGAATCGCGTTTTTGTAATTTACGAATCAGAGCTTTGTAAGAATTACCGTATGGTGAACGGGGCCGCCACCCGATGGAGGGGAGCCGCTTTGGCGCGCGCCCCAAAGACCCCGCGGGATTAATCCCAGGGCGAGTGCCGCCGCAAACGGTGGCAAACAGGCGGCTCCCGCGAACGTCTCAGCGCGTCGCAGGTCTACCGGTAGGCGCATCAATCTACCTTTTGTACCGATCCGCCGTACAAAGAATACCGTGGGTAATTCGCGGGAGCCGCCTGTTTAAGACGCGCTTGGGTGGCAGGCGCGCCGTGAGGAAGGTTGCACATTATCTGCGCCACAGGCAAAAGCGGCTCCCCTCGAGGGTGGCACACCTCTCATTGCAATCACCCCTCACTTGTCGCTCTTACCGAGCACCTTCGAAAGCGCGAGCTCGTTAATTGCGACAGGTGTCTGTTGGAGCAGTTTGCCCAGGTAAGCTTGACTGTTTGCTTGCGTCTTTTCGTTGCGCAACTGCTGCGTCAACGCGCCGCGAATTTCGTCCAGAGCCGGTGTATACGCCTCTTTGATATCAATCACCTTCAGGATGTGCCAGCCGTCATCGAGCCGGATCGGTTCAGAAATCGAATTCTTGGTTAGCGAACCGAGCTGTGATCGGACTTCGGGTTGAATCTGGCTTTCGGTCAACCAACCGAGTTCACCTCCGCGGGCAGCGCTTTCGGGCTCTTCGCTTTGGGCCTTGGCGACGGTTGCAAAGTCAGCACCCGACTGGTGGAGGCCTTTCTTGACGGCCTCCAACTTGGCCTGTGCTTTTTCGGTGGTCGCTTTATCAGCGTTCTTCGGAAGAGCGACATAAATCTGGGCGATTCGAAATTGCCGGGGAACCAGCAGTTGCGCCTTCCTGGCGTCATAGGCCGCCTGGAGCTCCGTTTCACTTGGGTAGCTGTCCGCTGGCTTGGAAACCGACTGCAGATAACTCTCAACCACCGCATTGTCACGGGCCCGTTGGATCAAGGTTGCGACTGCCGGTTCCAAATCCCAGTGTTTCGCTAAAGCTTCCTTCAACACAACCCGTCGCATCAGCAGTGTCCTGACGGTCTGATTCAGCAGACTAGGATCCCGTGCTAGAGCAGCTTGATCGCGTGCGTCCAGACTTTCGATCGAGGCGCGGATTTCATCGAGCTTAACCTCGGTGTCGCCCACTCGGGCAATCACGTTTGTGTCGGAAGCAGCTGGTTCACCAGCGGCCAAAGCAGAACCAAGAGACCCAGCGGCAATTATGCTCGCCGCCACGAAAGGTTGAAAACATGTCAATTTATTTCGTGATCGATGATGGAGGAAAGAGAGGTTCATAAACTTATTTGCAGAAACAGATAGCGGGAATCGACGTAATCTGCGGCGAAAGCAGTCTTACCGTTGCGGCCTGGCGTCTTGGCGCGGGATTTTATTCTATCGACCGACTCTTGGCGTTATGGTTTTCGGGAGGAGGGAGTCGCTGACTGTTGAGGTTGACTAGCATTCGGCGAACTGCTGACAGGGTTCTGGCCAGGTTTAACCGTTTGATCAAACAATTTGTCGGAATAATCTTGGACCAGGTTCTCGAGTTTCACCTTGGTGGTTCCGACGAAGGGTTCCCGAGCTGTGATCGCCGTCCCCAGGCCGAACTTTTCATACCGGTCCAAAACTTCCTTACCGAGTTTATAAAGAGCAAGATTTTTGGCTTCATCATTGTCGACCCGGCGTTGCAGTAGGATGGCCTGGGACTCGAACTTAGCGCGTTGAGCTTCTTTGGTATTGGCCGCTTCAACCGCTTTGTTATAGGCCTCTTTCCATTTCTCTAAAGCATCCTTTAGTTGCGTGACTAAGGAAGTCTGATCGGTGACTTTTGCATTAAGATCCGCAATCGTCTTCGTCGCGGCATCTTTATCAGCCGCGGCTTGTTTGGTCAGCTCATCCAGACGGTCGCTCAACGCCTTTTTTTCTTTATCATTTTCGGCCTGAGCGCTCTGCAGAGTTGCTACCTGGTTCTGCGCGTCCCGGAGCTGCAGCATCGTGCTACGCAACATGCCGCGTAGGCGCTCTTCCGCTGAGTTAGCTTGATCGGCGGCATCCAATATGCCGCTGCTGAACAAGGTAGTTAACAACCAGAGAACGAGAATCCTGAGATTTCTGAACATAACTAAAATTTACCGCCGATATCGAATTGAAATACGTCAGATTTAAATGGTGGACCTGCAATCGCGTTAGCGCTGTAGTAATGGAACCCAACATAGACAGCCGGTGTCAGGGCAAGATTACCGAATATCGTATAGCCTTTTAGGTTAGTTCCGTAGAGCGGCGCTCCAAAGTCTGAGTCGTTGAAACCATCTACGACCGAGTCTGATTCTACGTACCGGTACCCGATCCCTAGGTTCCAATCCCACCGTTTTTGCAGGACTGGACTGCCTAGCGTTGCGTAGACGTTCCAGGCGCTGTTACCGCCGATATAACGGCCGACGCTGCCGCTTGCCGCCGTGCTCCGGTTATTCACCGCAATCGCTGCTATGCTGCCCCGGTCGAACGCCGTGTTTGTTACCCACTCCCCGGTTACCGATACCTGGAACGGTTCGAAATGGTTGTAATCCAGCCTTCCGGTTACAGCCACCTCATGAAAAGGGGTTGCAAGACCATAATATTGGAACTGATCGATCTGGCCGAAATTGTTTGCGGCGGTGGGCAAAATATTGCGAAGGGCCATGTACGTATTTCCGTTCTGAGCAAACGCCGGCCTTAGGTCATCCGTATTTCCCTGGTCCGTGCTGGTGAGCGGTACGAACGGGTTAGAGAGTCTTCCTTCGATGTGATTAAAATCGTAAAGGGCGCCCGCTATTTTCAAATGAAAGTCTCGGTTGATATTCCAATCCGTTCCACCCTGGACCGCGTAAAGATATTTGTCCGTGCTATCGAATTTAGCGGGATTCGTATTCGCGAAATTGAAGTCGGTGTTGTAGACGGGGAAGGCGCCCGCGGTCAGGAAAGGAGTTACACCCCTGACCACTTGATAGCGCCCACTGATTGCCGCTCCATCAAACCCGAGATCGTTTGCCCATATTAATGTGGTAGAAAAGAACGGGTTATCCATGCGGCCCAGCGTAATGGTCAAATCCCGCTCCGGCAGGCCGCCGGCTTCCCACTTGAGGAAAGCACGATCGAGCCAAATCGAATACTTCTGAAAATTGCCACCCTGGGCGTTATTCGCGTTGCCCAGCGTCTGGTTCTCTGTAACCGGCGAATCATTCTCGCCGGTGGCGCCACGTATGCCGATACTGAACCCATCACCCAAATCGGCGTTTAGACCGACGCGGACCCTGAACCGGAAACGCTCGCGATCCTTGTCGACGTTGTACTCCGGTGGGAAGGACGTACCCGCGGTGTCGAAAGGTGATCCCGTATTGATGGCGTTGAAGTTAGGAAATGCGCCGGTGTTGTCGTTGCCACCGGGAAAATTGTTTAGCTCGTAGCGGAGACGAATATCGCCAAAGGGCGTGATCCGATTGACCCAACCTGGGATGAGGGGTTCTGGGCCCAATTTGTCATCCACCCTGCGCGCGTCCCGCAGCACGTCCTGTTCAATCTGCTCGCGCAATTGGTTTTTTACAATCTCAGGGATGTAAGTCACGCGCACGGTGTTATCTGGCCCCGGCTGCAAAGCCGGCGGTATTTCTTCTAGGGGCGGCGTAGGCTCGGGGGCAGCCTGCGTGACAGCAGTGGCGTTTTTAAGCTCGCCCACGGGCGGCAACAAGCTCGATTGAGTGAGCTCAGAACCAGCCGCGGCATTCGAGGCCGCTTTGGCCGCTTCCTCCTTTGCCCGAGCTGTATCGGCTTCAGCTTGTTGAATTAGCTCGGTGGCGTCTTCTTTCGTGAGTACCCCGCGTTGAACCAGACGATTGATCAGATTGATCACCGCATTTTGAGAGGGCGTGGGCGTTGCTTGCCCGGTTGATGAGCCCGACGCTACGTCCATCGGAGTGGGCGAAGGGGCAGGGCTTGGAGAAACCACCGGCGTTGCGGCCGGGTTGGGTGAAGCCGCCGGTAGCGGTGATGGAGTGAGAGTCGGGTTCAAGTTAGGAGAAACCGCCGGAGTTGGCCCCGTCTTGCTATCGGATCCGGATGAATTTTGGGAACTCGGCGAACTGGCCGGATCGGCGGCAATCCCTGGAAAGGTAGATGCGCACCACATTAAAACTACTAACAATACCTGCCGGCGTAATAGACGGTCTCGATTGGTCATAAGTCGGCTAGAGGAGGTTCGAAAAACGATTTTTTGCGAATTAGTTAGCTTGGGTGCGTAGTCACTCGGAGCTGAATCGGCATCGGCATGTCTGCAGGTGGCGGTCCTTTCAGTTGGAGGCCGACTAACACGTCGTTTGTAATTGCGGCATCAAGCGATGGGTTGGCCGTCGGGACGACTAGCTGAGCGCGAGTCACGCGGCCCGTGTTATCGACCCAAATCCGAATGAGAATCTTTGAAATTAAAGCGGTTCTAGTTTTGTTATTTTGAAGTAACGCTGCTTCAATCGTCGTTTGCACTTGAGCGGCGTACAATCCGAAAGGGCTTGGATGCGCAGTCAGCCGGAGCAGAATCGGCATTGGCATGTCAGCAGGCGGCGGTTCTTTCAGTTGGAGACCCGGCAATACCTCGTCCGTAATCGCACTATCAAGCGAGGTGTTGCCCGTAGTGTCGACTAGCTGTGCGCGAGCAACGCGAGCCGTGTTATCGATCCAAAGCCGAATGCGAACCCCTGAAATTGAAGCCGTTCTGGTTTTGCTATTCTGAACTAGTGCTTCTTTGATGCCGGATTGCACTTGAGTGGCGTACGAGCCGAAACGGGCAGCGTTTCCTCCGTTCGACAAACGGATTCCGGTTGGTCCCGGATCCGTGGCGACTGCGGGTAGGGTAGATGCGCATAACCCTAGAACTGCTAACAACATCGGCCGGCGAATCAGGCAGTCTTTACTGGTCATAAGACGGCAAGAGGAGGTTCAAAAAGTCTTTTGCGCATTGGTTAACCGGGCCGCTGAGCAGTGACTTGAAGCACAATCGGCATCGGCATGTCAGCAGGCGGTGGTTCTTTCAGTTGGAGACCGGTTAAAACTTCGTTTGTAATCGCAGTATCAAGCGATGGGTCGCCCGTTGTGCCAACTAGTTGAGCACGAGTAACGCGAGCGGTGTTATCGGCCCAAATGCGAATGCGCAGCCTTGAGATTGAAGCCGCTTTGGTCTTGTTGTTCTGGTGTAAGGCTTCTTCGATCCTTGATTGCACTTGAGCGGCGTACCAGCCGAAACGGGTGCCACCGCCACCGCCGCCTCCGTTCAATAATCCATTTCCACCCGGCCTGCCGACTAAACCGAATGCATCCCCTTGTCCCTCGCCTTTCGCGTTCACTCCCAATGGACCGGGCGGCGCTTGTTTCTTATTGTCTTCTCTGGGTTTTTCGTCCGGGTGGAGCGGTTTCGACTCCGGCTCGATCATCTGTTTCTGCTCGATCATCTGTTCCTGTGGACGAGGCGTTGCCTGTGGTGGTGGCGGGGGCGTCGGCGTCGATACCGGTGGTAGCAGCTTGACGAAGTTGATCGGCGCTACTTTAGCGGGCGGTTCTTTAGTGGTTAACGTTTTAATCGCGAGCGTAATCGGCGCGACAAGTAAGACTGCGACTCCCACCCAGATCACGTAGCGGTGCCGCCGGTAGAAACCTAGCTCTTGTTCGTCCTCAGGGTTCATCGCGTTTTTCAGCCGTCGTCCTTGTCCTCGTCGTCGTCCTTGTTCTCGAATCGGGGAGTAGGTGGATCTTCGGTTTTTTAGGCTCTCAACCCCACCTGCTCACTTCACCAACGCTTTAGTTGCCAGACCGACTTGGGTGATTCCAAGACGCCCGAGCAGATCCAACACGTCCATAATTTTCTGATATTGAGTTAGGCTGTCCCCGCGTACGACTACCGGAAACTCAGGGGTTTGTGCCTTTTGTTGAGCCAATCGTTGTTCTAGCTCAGTTAAACTAACCGGAATCGTGTCGAGAAAGATCTTGCCTTCGTTAGTTACGGTGATCGCTTTGGTTTGCGGCTTCGCCAGGCTCGGCGCAGCGCTCGCCTTAGGCAAATTGACCTTCAACCCTTGCACCGATGCTGTCGTCATGATGATGAAGATGACCAGCAGCACGTAGGCAAGGTCGAGCATCGGCGTGATGTTAATGTCGTCGTAGGGCTTTTCTTCAGATTGAACTTGCATAAAATCTCAATTTCACCACAAAGACACAGAGGGCACGAAGTCGGACGAATAGGGAAGAGGGTTCATTTAGGACACGAACGTGAGTCTGGGGCTAGGACACCATCTTTCCACGTGTTGGGAATTCTATTCGCATTCATTACTTTCCATTCGCAGTTAATTTATCTTTGTGTTCTCCGTGTCTTTGTAGTGAATTTCGTGTCAGTCTCTTACTAATTCATCCGGCCGGCTGCTGTAGAACTCGGCCATCTTGGTGATGAACTCGTCGATGAAAACCTGCATGTCGCTGGTCATCGATTTGATACGAGTTAGTAAGTAGTTATAACCGAACAGCGATGGAATCGCTACACCGAGACCTGCCACGGTAGCAACCAGCGCCGCGGCGATACCGGGAGCAATTGAGTTTACGTTCACATCGCCGGCGGCGGCAATAGCTGCAAACGTGATCATCACACCCACCACCGTACCGAGCAGTCCGAGAAATGGACCGCCGGAAATAGAAAGCGTCAAAAATACCATCAGGTTATTGAGCTTTTGCGTTTCGCGAACTAATCCACCGTCCAGGCTAGCGCGGATCGCTTCGATCGACGAAGCCGAGAGCACCTTAGGCCCATTACCGGACATACGGCGCCGAATTTCTTCCGCTCCAACATGATAGATCCGGTAAATGGCGGCCCGGCGGATCGCGCGACCGCTGATCTTATCGAACCGCGCATCCAATGTCTTAACATCTTCTTCGTTGGTAGAGTCCAAGGAAGTCAGATCTTTTGAGATACGATCCCATTCTTTAAGGAATCGATCGTTGCCTTTACTAACGCTGTTAAGATAGGCTAGCCGGTTGAACATAACGAACCAGCTGAAGAGACCCATCAGGATCAGGATACCGATTACGACCCAGCCGTCCGGCGTAACCGATTTGAGAATGACACCAAAGTAGCCTCCACTGAACCAATTGGAGGTTTGTTCATCCTCTCCAAATGCTAACAGTTTGGATGCGTCAGCGGCGCCCTGGTTGCTGGCAACGAACTTAATTAATCCGGGTGACCGGCCGACCTTGGAGATTTCAAGCTCATCCATCTCCCCCTTGAATCCGGTGCCATTGGGATCACCTCCCAGGACGGGAGCGGCATTCATGGCTGGGACCCTGGCGTTTAGGGTGGCATAGGACTCCCCGTCCACAAACAGGGTGATAACTGAGCCTGCGGCGACGACCCCCAAATGGTGCCAGCTTTTCGCGGTCAATGCATTACCAGGGGCTGTCCGAGCCGGACCGCCTGTGCTGGCTAGCTCGACGTAGGGCACACCGTTATCAAGACCGATGACCAAACTTGATCCATTGTCGCGCCGGCTATAAATGGCGGCATTAGGTTGCAGCTCGCCCGCATTAATCCAAGCGTTCCACGTGAAGGTTGCGCCTTCAGACCAAGCCAGCGAAGGTGAATCCGGGAGGGTGACGTTGTTTTGTCCGTCGAACCGAACGCCATTTCCGATGAGCGAACCATCGACTTGGGTAGCGGCGGTTTTACCGTTGTTCTCGTAGCTGGTTACATCGACCGGTGGTTCACCGTTGAAATGATAAACCAACACGGTCTCGGGATCATAGGTGGACTTTGAGTTATCAACCCGGCCTACTGAGTTTCCGCTATTGCCGTAGTAAAGCCAAAAGATGGTTTTTCCCCCAGGCGCGACCTCCGGGACCTTGACCCAGACAAAAGCTTCATTCAGCAGCGAATCGTATTTTTCGACGTGGTACGAGAGCAGAGTCTTATCGTCGGCCGCAACGAACCGAATGTCGCTTCCGTCATCTTTAGCGGACGCAAATTGAAAATTGCCGTCGTGAAGACGGAGGAGGACGGCGACAGACCCAATCGGTTGGTTGATGGCAGTACCCGTCGCCGATGTGTCGATGGTGATTTTTTTTCGAATCGACCAATCACCGTTCCACCAGGCATGAGCGGCTGTCGGGATTAAGAATCCGAGCGAGCACGCGACTAACCTAAAGCCTCGACCGAAACGCACGCTCTTTTTCGGACTAGTGGCCGGTTGGGCCAGCCCACGCCAGCACTGCATTACTACCATACTGCACCACTCCATTACTCCAGCACTTCCGAGCGTTAGTTTTCGGCGCTCACCGTTTGAGTTTTTCAGCTCATGGCTAGGCGAGCCTGGTTTTGTTGTGTTACTTAACGGTGACATAGAGTGGAACTGGTTAAGTCATGCTTTGGCTTTGATGTTAGAAGTCGGCCCATACGCGAAAAATGAACCTTACCTCGTGGACAGTCGTGTTCTGGGCGCTGATCATGGGGACAGCGATATCCAACGAGCCATTCAGATGCTGGTATAATTGAATGCGGCTTCCGAATCCCCAACTAGCCAGATTGAAGACGTCGGTCTGTTGGGGGAGGGGATCTCGAATCGTAAGCGTGCCGGCATCTAGAAAGGCATAAAGTCTCCACTCATCTTCCTTCTTTGCCATCCAAGCCAGCAACGAAGGGCTGCGCAATTCAACCGTGCCAAAGATTCCGTTATCGCCCAATTCCTCGGCCTCGTAATAGCCTCGTACGGTGCCTAAGCCGCCTCCGCCGATTTGCTCACTGTTGATCAGCGGCTGATCTGCTATTTGTCCTTGCACTTTGGCGTAGATTTGGGCGCCGCCCGGCAAATCATGAGTATGGGAAAGATCGCCTCGGAAATAGATAAAATTGCCGCTGGCTTTGAAACGGCTGTTATCAAATTGGTTGTCCTTGCTACCCAAGCCGCGGATGCCGAAGGTGATGCCGGCGTCTAGATCGGTCTCCGATCCTTTCGGGACCCAGGTAGCAGTATAGACCGTGCTGACTGGATAGTAAGTGATAGGGCTTTTAATGAGCCCGCCACTAAGACCAACGTTTTGATTGAAATGCTTCCAATCAAATCCGGC
>JAFAIO010000032.1 GCA_019236675.1 Verrucomicrobiota bacterium | reverse complement strand
CGAAATTTCTTTGGCCAAAAACTTTCGAATCTCGGGCACACCGATCATCTGGGCAGCGGTTGGGCTCAATGCATTCGACACTGAAGCCACCTCCTCGATCGCGCCATTTTCTAACATCCACTGGACGCGTTCATTGATTCGACTATGAAGCTCAGCCCTCGTCCGGCTTAATAGCAATCCCGTGACTTGTTTTCCGGCTGTATTCGAGCGGCGATAACCCGAGAATGGTTTACCTGTCAACCGGATGATTTCTATAGCCCGCTCGATCCGCCGGCGGTTGCGCTGATCAATCTCTTCGAATGCATCGGGATCGCGCTCCTTGAGTTCAGACAGCAGAGAGTCTAGAGGCTCAGCAGACAATTGCGCTCGCAGCTCCGGATCGCCGCTAGGCAGCTCGGGTAGGGGATTTAAGAGCGCTTCAATATAAAAACCGGAACCTCCTACTAGGAGGGGGACCACTCCTCGGCTGTTCAGTTTGAGAATCTCATGCCCGGCCAGAGTCGCGTACCGCGCCGCGTCGCAATTCTCCGTTACCGGCAAAACGCCGATCAGATGATGTTTGACGCGGGTTTGCAGAACCGTTGAAGGTTTCCCCGACAGAATCTGAAATCCTTGGTAGATCTGAAACGCGTCCGCTCCCAAAATCTCAGTCTCAAGCTGTTCGGCGATTTCGACTGCAAATTCGCTTTTCCCGACGGCCGTGGGGCCGGCCAGGACGAAGAATCGAAGGGAGTTCATCTAGTGTCCTGTTCCATAAATAGCGTGGCTTTCGTTCCGATCAAAAGTAGCCGAGACGAAAGCCACGCTAGTTGCCTGGCAGGCCGAAACAAAAAAGAAACCCGCTTTTGTAAAACAAAAGCGGGCTTCAAGCTCTGTTGGAGGAACGTTTAAGCAGCGCGTTCGATATCTGGCGTCTTCGCACCGCTGACCACAAGCTTACGTCCAAGGAACTCTTTATCATGGAGTTCTTTAACTGCTCGCCTAGCTTCCTCGAGCGTTGTCATCTGGACGAACGCGAATCCTTTCGAGCGTTGGGTATACTTGTGGCAGACCACTTCAGCGTTACGCACTTGGCCAACCCCATTAAAGAGATCGAACAAGTCGCTTTCGGTGGCATCGAACGAGAGGTTACCTACGTAGAGCTTAGGAGAGGTAACCTCGACCAGTTCAGGCTTACGACTTATTTTTTCTTTCGTAGCGCCATTCTGAGCCTGTCTCTCGGCGGGTTTTGGAGGGGCTGCTACTTGAGGGCCCTTAAAAAAAGCGATGACTCGCTGCCAAAACGTGGGTTTTGGCGGTTTCGGGCTTGGGCTTGGGGCTCCTCCTCGAGCAGAGCGTTTGCGGCGTCCCCTACGAGAGCGTCGTCCTGAGTAATGCATTGATTGGGATTTCATTGGGTCACGAGTATGAAGTTCATCGGTGAAGGACATGCATTACGCACACTGAGAAAGAACAGTTTGGGCCGAAATAACCCTCTAACCCAAGGCCTTCACCTCAACTGACGAGATCAGCCGTCGTAATTACAGTGTGAGCATCTAGCCGAGCTATCCCGATTAAGGGGATCGCCGTGCTAGGAGAGAATCCCACAAACAAAGCGACCTTGCCCACTAGACTCCGGGCTCACAAGCCATCACCCCGGATCTCTCGTTGTTACCGTAGACCTATAATTGAATCTGACGGGTAGGGCAAACGCTTTTGAATCGTGCTCGTCCTCGTACTCGTCGTCGTGCTCGAAATCGTTGCAACCGCAAAGCACAACATGTCATCAAGTTTTCGGCCAACGAAGATGCGCTAATCCGGCGGTTTCCCCTCGCGACTCGTCCTGTCGAGCACGAGAACGAGGACGAGGACGAGCACGATTTGAAACCCTACGCGACCCGGCCGTGGCAGTTCTTGTATTTTTTACCGCTCCCACACGGACAAGGCTCGTTCCGGCCGACCGTAACCGTCTTTTGGCGTTGAGGGATCACCAGTTCGACTTCGCCTTCTCCGTCGCCGTTACCCTCGGTTTGCCCACCGCTGAGCCCAAGATTTTCCCGTCTCGGGATTGGTCCTGGTCCTGGGGGCCGGGCTCCTCCGGCCTGTGCTAGATCGGGAGCATTAAGGCCAAACGGAAGCGTAGCCAGGAACTGCTCGAAGGCCATGAGATTGGTTGTGCTCCTGAACAGATTCGAAAGCACCTCGCTCTTGATGCTACCCATCAACTGGCTAAACATCTCATAGGCTTCTGCCTTGTATTCGACCAACGGATCCTTCTGGCCGTAACTCCGCAGATAAATACCCTCACGCAGCCCGTCCATAGCGTACAGATGCTCTTGCCAGAGCCGGTCGATCGCATTCAAAAGGATATACCGCTCCAGACCGATTACCGCCTCGCTTTCCTCATGCTGGACCTTTTGTCCGTAAGCGGTCTTGATCTTCTCGCTAATAAACTGGGAGTTTTCCTCTAGTGGCCGGCTATCTAAGTTTGCCGTTGAACGGCTGAGAGCCAGCGGGAAAGTGGTGTTAACCCAATGTAGCAAGCCGTCCGGATTTGGATCCGAGCCATCCATAGGCTCCAGGTATTCGCGGACCCTTTCCGGCACAACTTCGTCGACGATCTCGAAAATCATTGTCCGTGGCTCGGTGGTTTCGAGGGCCTCGTTACGCAAGGCGTAAATGACCTCGCGTTGTTTGTTCATGACATCGTCAAAGTCGAGGGTCCGTTTTCGGATCTGATAGTTCCGCTGTTCCACTCGCTTTTGGGCAGTCTCGACGCTCTTGTTGAGCCAGACATGTTCCAGTTCTTCACCTTCCTTGAGGCCGAACCTTTCCATCATCGCGGTCATTCGCTCTGAGGCGCCGAAATTACGCATCAAATCGTCTTCGAAGCTGACGTAGAATCTCGAAGAGCCTGGGTCACCTTGCCGGGCACAACGGCCTCGCAGCTGGCGGTCAACCCGGCGGGATTCGTGCCGCTCGGTGGCAAGAACATGGAGACCGCCTAGATCGGGAACGCTCTCTCCGAGTTTAATATCGGTTCCGCGGCCGGCCATGTTCGTCGATATAGTTACAGTTCCGCGTTGTCCCGCTCGTGCTACGATTTCGGCCTCCTGCCGATGGTACTTGGCGTTGAGAACATTGTGCGGGATTTTTTCGCGTTTCAGCATTCGCGATACCAGCTCCGAGGCCTCCACGGACGCCGTTCCAACCAGAACCGGCTGGCCCTTGGCGTAGCAGTTCTTGATTTCGTCAATAACCGCATTGTACTTCTCGCGCCGGGTCTTATAAATCCGGTCGTTAGAATCCTTTCGAATACAGGGGCGATTAGTCGGGATTACTACGACATCGAGCTTATAGATATCGTGAAATTCATTGGCCTCGGTCTCGGCTGTTCCCGTCATTCCACCTAGTTTGTGGTACAGGCGGAAATAGTTCTGAATTGTGATGGTGGCCAAAGTCTGCGTTTCCCGGTCAATTTGGACGCCCTCTTTGGCTTCAACCGCTTGATGCAGACCGTCGCTCCAACGCCGCCCCGGCATCTTGCGCCCCGTGTGCTCATCCACGATAACGACCTTGTTCTCTTCGACGACGTACTCGACGTCCTTCTCGAACAAACAATAGGCACGCAGCAATTGCGAGATGTTGTGAATCCGTTCGGCTTGGCTATCGCAGTACTGCTGTCTGGCCCGCTTCTTTTCCTCTTTTTGTTCAGGGGCTAAGTCCGGATCGAGATCGATCTCAGTGAACTCACTGATCAGGTCCGGCAGAACAAATGCGTCTGGATCGTCGGGGTTCAAATACGAACGCCCCATTTCTGACAGGTCGGCTTCCTGTTGGCGCTCGTTGATAGCGAAGTAGAGCTCTTCCTTGAGAGCAACCAATTCGTCCTTCCGCGAGTCCTGATAAAACGAGAGCTCAGACTTATCCAACGCTTTGCGGTTCTCCGGTTCCTCCATCATGCGGAGAAGGCCTTTGTTTCTGGGCTGTCCTAGCTTCACTTTGAATAGGAGCCGACCGGCCTCCTCGGCATCGCCCTTGTCCAAGACCTCTTTAGCTTCAGAAACCAACCGATTGCAAAGCATCGTCTGGCGTTTCACCAGCTGTTCGACCAAGGGTTTGAACTTGTCGTATTGATGCGATGAGACGGTTGCCGGCCCGCTGATGATGAGTGGCGTTCTAGCTTCATCGATCAAGATTGAGTCAACCTCATCGACGATTGCGTAATAGTGACCTCGTTGAACTTGCTGCTCTTTCGAAGTCGCCATGCCGTTATCACGGAGATAATCGAATCCGAATTCACTGTTGGTGCCGTAGGTGACATCGCAGTCGTACTGCGCTTTCCTTTCGGCCGGCGATTGATCGTGCTGAATACACCCGACAGTCAGGCCCAGAAACTTGTATAGTTCTCCCATCCACTCCGCGTCGCGCCTGGCCAAGTAGTCGTTCACAGTGACCAGATGAACCCCTCGACCAGAAAGAGCATTTAAGTAGAGCGGACAGGTTGCCACCAGCGTCTTTCCTTCACCTGTTGCCATTTCCGCGATCTTTCCCTGGTGGAGCGCCATTCCGCCCATCAGCTGCACGTCGAAGTGGATCATGTTCCACGTCACCGGTTGATCGCAGACAGGCCAAGTCTTATCCCAAAGCCGGCGAGCCGCATTCTTTACCAGAGCGAATGCCTCCGGCAGAAGATCATTCAAGCGACGGGCCAGCTCATCCGGATCATCGATGTTTGCCAGATCCGACTTCCAACCGAGGCTCTTAGCGAGGACCTCTTCATCGCTTAGCTTCTGGTACTGTTGTTCCAGCTCGTTGATCCGGGCCACCAATGGCTTCAGCCTGCGCACCTCGCGCTGGTTCTTTGATCCCAGGATCGCCTTTAATACCAAGTTAGCCATAACTGCATTCTATCATTTGCTTCCCGGCTTCACTGCCGGGATTGATACCAGGTCTGGCGGCAATTGATCCGGGCTGAACGCCTCTACGTTTAGACGCACCAAACTTTCGAATCGACACCCAAAGTTTGGCCGGTGTTCGCCGCTCCGGTCCACTATTGATCCAACTGCCACTACTGACCCACCATGTTGTTCAACAATGTCGATCGTTTCCTGAACTTTTCCACCTCTGGTTACGACGTCTTCCGCCACCAGAAAACGCTCCCCGGGCTTAATTGTAAATCCCCTTCGGAGAACGAGTTTCCCGTTCTCCTTTTCGGCAAAGATGTGCCGTTTGCCTAAGTGACGGGCTACTTCCTGACCCACAATAATTCCGCCCAAAGCCGGCGAAATGACCGACTCGCATTCCGCGTCCCTGAGTTTGTCCGCCAAGTCACCGCAAATTTGCGCGGCTAAATCCGAGTATTGGAGCACGAGGGCACACTGGAAATATTCGCGGCTGTGCAACCCGGAGCTAAGGATAAAATGGCCTCGCAGCAGCGCTCCGGATCGCTCGAATAACTCTACAATCGGTTCGGGCACAGTTTCTTCAGGAAGGTTTAAGGGCAATTGCCTCAATCTCGACCTTTGCGCCCTTAGGAAGAGCAGCTACTTGGACGGTCGAGCGAGCAGGTGATGCCTCCGAGAAGAACTCGCCGTATACCTGATTCATGGCTGTGAAATCGTTTAGGTCGGTGAGAAAGACTGTCGTTTTCACCACGTACGCGTAGGAAGTCCCGGCCGCTTTTAACACGGCTCCCAAGTTTTCGAGCACCTGTCGGGCTTGAGCACTGACGTCTTCTCCAATCAAATTTCCCGTCTTCGGAGCTATTGGAAGTTGACCTGAACAGAACAACAGTTGACCCGCCTCGATCGCCTGGGAGTAGGGACCTATCGCGGCAGGAGCATCAGCCGAGGATACAACCGTCTTCATGGAGGCGTTCAAGGGTATTCAGAGAGCGCAACGTGTCAATGCAAAGGCGAAGGGGGGAGGGGGCGATACGGCGAATGGGCGACACGGCGATACGGCGATACGGCGACGCGGCGATAGGGCGAATGGGCGAATGGGCGACGCGGGGGGTAGGGCGAAAAACTCGGCGTGCCCGGGGTGTGTTTGCGAATTTGTGCTGACCGCGCCGGTTTTGAGCCGCGGCCTGGGTCGTGATATCGCCCAAGAAAATCGAATCGCCTTTAATTGTTAACGAAAGGTTCGTGATAGCGATCACCACGCCAATGGCTCAAAACCGGCGCGAACCAGCGCAAACAAGCAACGAGACCTCGGCGCGCCGAGTTTTTCGCCCTACCCCCCGCGTCGCCCCTTCGCCGTATCGCCTCTTCGCCGTTTCGCCCTATCGCCGCGTCGCCCCCTCGCTCACCTCCCGAGCCTCTTCTCCAGTTCTGCCACCTTCGCCTCCAGCTCCTTCACCCGCTGATTGAGCCGGGGCAAACGTTTGAAATTCATCTGCTGCTGAAGATACTCTCGGACCGGCATTGCCGGCGAGCCAATGACGGTTACCCGCGGCGGTACATCGCCGGGCAGCCCGGACTGAGCCACAATCACCGCGTCGTCGCCGATAGTGAAGTGATCAGGGACTCCCGCTTGTCCCCCGAGGACGACCCGTTCCCCGACCTTGGCACTACCGCCCATGCCGACCTGCGCTACGATCAGACAATTTCGGCCGACAGTAACGTTGTGGCCGATCTGAACCAAATTATCGATCTTGGTCCCACGACCGATTTTAGTCTCTCCTAATGTTCCTCGGTCAACGCAGGTTCCGGCTCCAATCTCGACATCATCCTCGATCACCACATGCCCGATCGAGTTGATGCGTACGAATTCTTGGCTAGACGTAGTCTGCTCCACGATCTGCTTCTTTTGTCTAGCTGCCTCAATGTTGCCTGGTTCCGGGGTCACGTAAGAGAATCCATCACCACCGATGCAGGCGCCGGGCTGAACGATCACTCGGTTCCCGATCTGGCAACGGTCACCGACACTCACACCTGGATGGAGCAACACTTTCTCGCCGATTTCGACTTCAGCTCCCACGCTCACATTACAGATCAGACGTGTACCCGTTCCGATATTTGAGTTTGGGCCGACCCAACAATGCGGGCCGATGCTCACCTTTTCTCCGAGCTTCGCCGTAGGATCGATTACCGCGGTTGGATGAATCCCTTCAGCCGAATAGACCGGACGCTCAAAGAGCTCCAATAGCCGAGCCAACGCTAGACGAGGATGGGCGACCAAAACGTAGTTTGGGACGTCCAGCGAGTTCAACTCTGCCGGGGCAATCGCATTCGCTGCCTGGTTTCGCTTGAGTAAGTCCAACACATTTGCTGATAGGACCAGGGCAAGATCGCTGGGCCCCCGGACCAGAGCAGGATGAACGATTCGATTGATGACAACCGCAGGATCACCCTGCAGCTTCCCATCCACATATTCAGCGATTTCGCCTAAGGTTTTCACGGTTAGCAGTTAGCGGTTAGCAGTTAATAGGAACAAACCCCAGCGGCTCGAGAGAAAGACGCTCTCATAAGTCTCATGAGTCACATAGTCCCATTTGAGGTCGCGCCCTCAGATTGACCCATAACCACCGACTGCAAACCCCTAATGGCAAACCGCCAACCGTCAACTGCAAACCGCCAGCCGCTACCCCTTACTCTTTCCCCAGCTCTTTCTGTAGATCGGCCACGGCCTTTTGCAGCTCCTTTAATTGGCGTTGCATTGCCGGGAGTCGTTTCAGCTGCACCTGGCGTTCGAGGAAATCTCGCATTGGCACCGCTGGGGTTGAGGCCACTGCTTGTTTGGCAGGTACGTTGCCGACAACTCCGGCTTGTGCCCAAATCACCGCATCATCGCCAACCACCATGTGGTCCGGCAACCCGGATTGTCCCCCCATTACAACGCGATCACCAACCTTTGAGCTGCCTCCGAGGCCGGACAGCGCTACAATTAGACAATTACGGCCAATGGTGGCGTTGTGACCCACTTGAATCAGATTGTCGAGCTTGGTTCCTGTGCCTATCCGCGTCTCTCCCAGGGTACCTCGATCAATGCAAGTGCCGGCACCGATCTCGACGTGATCTTCAATTACGACATTCCCGATGGAATTGACCCTGACGATCTCGTGATTGAAGCTCGTAACCTCGGTTTTCTTCCCTGGTCTCACCGATTCCACGCTTCCACGTTCCGGCGTCACGAACGAAAAACCATCTGCTCCGATCGTCGCGTTTGGTTGGATAATCACATGATTACCGATCTCGCAACGATCACCCACGAAAACGCCGGCATGGATGAGAGTCTCGTTCCCGATCTTAACCTCAGCGCCTACGCTCACGTTGCTGATTAAACGGCACCCGGCCCCGATCACCGTATTCGGCCCGATCCAGCAATGCGGACCGATACTGGTGTTCGCGCCGATCTTCGCGGTCGGATCGATCACCGCGCTGGGATGAATCCCATCAGTTGAATAAGCGGGCCGTTCGAATAACTCGAGCAGGCGAGCCAATGCCAGACGCGGTCTTGGCACCAATACAAAATTCGGCACATCAATCGGTCCCAGTTCAGCCGGGACAACCGCATTCGTTACCTGATTCTGTTTTAGGAGCTCAAGGACGCTGCCGGATAGGACGAGCGCTAAATCTTCCGGCCCGCGGACCAGCGCCGGATGGACCACCCTGGTAACCGCAATATCGGCGTTTCCGCGGAGCTCACCATCTAAATACTTCGCGATTTGGCCCAAGGTTCTCATAGGGCCCTAACTAATTCGCGCAGTTGCCCCAGCGTCAAGCGCGGGATCAGTAAGGACGGAGACACGCTTTTTGAGGTAAGAGGTGAAAGGTGATTGGTTGTTCCCAGCGATCCCGGCGTTCTTCGTCACGGATTGTGAACTTCATACGTCTGCTGCACCAACATGTCCCAGGAATCGGTCTTCCCAGCACTTAATTTGCGCGTTACCGCCTCGCTGTTGGCCGTGGCTGCTCGGAAAACGACCGACTTGGAGTCAGGTGCGGCAGCGATTTGCAGGTGCAAAACGGAACCAGTCTTGGCGTAGAACGTGATCGCGTAACGATCAGCGCCAACTGGGTACTGACCAAGCTCGAAGCCGTTCAACACCAAATTGACGGCACCCGTAGCAGGTTGGTCGCCGGGTTCGAACCAGATCGTGTACGCCGCCACGCGGCCTTGATCGAGGTCGTCGCTCATCTCTTTTACCAGTGGCCCGCTTGCCAGGGTTACTGCACCGTGCGTAAGAGCGTTACGCACCTCAGTGAGCGTATCGGCCGGCAGTCGGTGTTGTGCTTCGGCCCACAAATAAAAAGCCAAGCGTTGATCAACCTGATTCTGGTGTAAATAGGTCTTCCCGAGATTGGTCGTTTCCGGATCAATGTCCTGATCGGTTAACTGGATGGTCTTGCTTTGCGGGTTTGGATCGTCGAATCCCCCGTTCATTAGAAGTGTCACCACCACTGCAACCAACGCAATAACGCCAAGCCACAGGCTGACTCGGATGGCCAGTGGCACCCACCATATACCGGATCGGTGAGAATGATGCCGGCGCCTTCGTCGTTTTGGCGCAGTCGTGCTCGAGTTTGGAGGGTGAGCCGATGACCGATGAGACGAAACAGCGGACATAAAACAGCTTAATTTTGCCTTAAATTGTCATCGAAGCCAAGCCATTAGCCCGCTTTTCGCATTGGGTGACGGCGGAAATCGGAGGGGCGTTGTATTCCGCTTTTTTGACGGGTGGGGTGTGGACGCCCTAAACCCTTTCGCAGCTACACGTTCGGAAAGATGCAATGCCCAGGGTCTGAGAGGTACGTTCAACACGCTGGAAGAGCCCAGGGCGTCGCGTCTTTCCGAATGTGTAACCTATGACGATTCCAAGCGTCGGCATCCGCGCGAGCTAAAAAGCCGAATGCAACGCCTCTCCGGTCTGGGTGGGATCACACCAACCACCTTCACCAATCACCAATCACCAATCACCTCTCACTCCCTAGCCCCTCGTCAGTCCCAGCACTCCTTCAAATTCGTTCTTTGAAAGCGACATCACCGAGAGCCGTGCTTGGCGCAGCAAAGGGATTTGGGCGAGCGCCGGATCGGATTTGATCTGTTCCAATGTCACGGGCGGACTGACCTGTCGGAGCGGTTTAATTTCGACCGCCGACCAGTCTCCACTCGTCGCAGTCGGGTCCGGAAAAGCTTCTCGACTCACCACCGCGATACCCACCACGGCTTTGCCGTTCACGCTGTGATAGAAAAGCACTTCGTCGCCCGACTTCATCGAGCGAAGGTTATTTCTAGCTTGGAAATTGCGGACGCCTGTCCAATCCGTCTTGCCATCCGCCACGAACTGGTCCCAGGAATAGGCAGTGGGTTCTTGCTTAACCAGCCAGTATTGACTCATTTCTGCAAATATAGTGGCATTCCACCGATCTTCGAATTCGTTTGTCTATGTTAATCCACATCAGTTGCACTAATGCCTGGACTTTTTGTCAGTTTTGAGGGCGGAGAAGCCTGCGGTAAATCAACCCAGGTTGCCCGCCTGGTTCGAAAGCTGGAATCCCAAGGGTATGAGGTCCTTTCCGTCCGAGAACCGGGCTCGACCCGCGCCGGGGAGGCGATTCGCGACCTTCTGCTTCATTCGGATCAAGGGATCAGCTTGACGCCTGCGGCCGAACTCCTCCTCTTCGGTGCCAGCCGCGCCCAACTGATAGAAGAAGTCATTCGTCCCGCGCTTAAGGCCGGCAAAATCCTGGTGGCAGACCGTTTCAGTGATTCGACCACGGTCTACCAGGGTATCGCGCGAGCGTTAGAACTGAAATTTATCCGCGAACTGGAAGAATTTGTCTGTGCCGGCTTGCGACCCACTATTACCTTCTTGCTGGATCTTGATCTTGAGACAATCCGAACCCGCCGGTTACGCCGAGTCCGCCCGGTTAATGGTCCTGACCGGATAGAAGAACTTCCATTAGAGTTCCACCAGAAAGTCAGAGCAGGTTACCTGCAGCTCGCCCGAGAATTCCCGGAACGAATCAAAGTGATTGATGCGGCTCGATCGATAGACGAAGTCGAAGCTGCCATTTGGAAGGAGATCAATGCCGTTCTTGGTTGAGGAAGCGCTGCGCTACTTGGTTCGGGCGAAGGACGGAGGTCGTTTGCCGCACTCCTATCTGATTACCGGTGCGGATGGTTCCGGCAAACGGGATTTAGCGCGCAAATTCTTTGCCGAATTAAATCAAACTGCCGCCGTAGAATCGCATCCTGACTATCATCTGGTGGAACCAGAATCAAAATCTCGCCGCATCCTGGTGGAACAGATCCGGCAGCTCGAAGAATCGCTTCGAATGAAATCAAGAGAAGGAGGATGGAAGTTTGGGGTCGTAGTGGATGCCGATCGGATGATGCCGCAGGCCAGCAACGCATTCCTAAAAACACTGGAAGAGCCTCCGCTCAAATCGATTCTTTGCCTGTTGACGGCGGTTCCCGAAGCATTGCTGGAGACCGTCCAATCTCGTTGTATCCGGATCTCGCTGCGAATGCCGGTGGTTCCCGCCTTGGATCCGGCAGGCGATGCTTTTCTTTCGATCGTGGCGCGCGTCTGCCGAGAACGACCAAATACTATTGCGGGAGCTTTAACCCTGGCCCGTGCTTTCCAAGATCAGCTTCAAAGTATTCGAGCGGCGATCGAATCCGAACACGACGAGAAATTGAGTGAGGAGACCGAGATGTACCGTCAAAGAACAGATGGGCGCTGGCTTGAACGGGAAGAAGAACGGTTGCTGGTGCTTACGGAAAGCCGCTATGTGAAAGCGCGCTCAAGATTAATCGACTGTCTCATGGAGTGGTTCGCTGAAGCGACTCGTTTTCAGAGCGGCGCCCAAGACGCGAGTTCCGCAAAACCCGAGATCCGGCAATTCGCCGAACAGAACTCAGTCCCAGAGCTGTTGCGGCGTTATCGGGCCCTGGTTGGGCTCCAGGAGAACCTTTCTAGAAATATCCAGGAAGCCCTGGCGATCGAGGTCGCCTTTATCGAGGCGTTTGGACCGGCGAGCGATAAGTGAACGGTGAGAGATGGCAGCAAAATAATCAGTAATCAGTAGGTCAGTAGTCAGTGTAAAAACCGGCAGAATCTATCCGGGGGACATTGACACTGATTACTGACACACTGATTACTGATTACCGGCCGATTGCCCCCCTATGCCCGCGCTCACCCTGTACATACTCCGTCATGCCGAAGCGGAACCCGAGGCGCGAACTGACGCCGAACGCGCGCTGACCTCTAAAGGGCGCGACCAAGCAAAAACCGTGGGACGTTTTTGTTGCGAGCATGAAATTTATCCGGTGCTAATCTTAAGCAGCCCGCTCGTCCGTGCCCAACAAACCGCTAAACTGGTTGGCAAAGAGCTAGGAGATAAGACGAAGCTCGAAACTGCCGAGTTTTTGTCAGCGGGTATGAACCCGGAACGAGCATTCGCGCACTTAAACAAATTCTCTGACCCCGGCTCGTTGATGCTGGTCGGTCACGAGCCCGATCTAAGTGAATTTATTGCTGCCTCAATCGGCGCCGCCTCGGAGAGCGTGCGGCTTCGCAAAGCCGGTTTGGCAAAACTGACTTTACCGGAGACGAAACCGGGTGTTGGTACGCTAGATTTTCTATTGACCCCCAAACTTTTATGAAGCCAGAAATCGTCCGAACTCATTCTTTTGTCGCCGAGGTCACCCGCTTCATCAAGGATTCTGCCTCCGAAGCGATCGACGTGCGCGGTTCCTTTCGTATCGCCCTCAGTGGAGGGAACACTCCCCGTCCCATTTATCAAGCCCTCGCCCTTGAGGATTGTGACTGGCGAAAATGGGTGGTGACTTTTGGAGACGAGCGCTGCGTTGCGCCTGATGACAACCAAAGCAACTACCGAATGGCGTCGGAATCTTTTTTGCTCGTTACTAGCCCGGGTGAAGTGCTCCGGATGAAAGGGGAGCTCGAACCCGAGGAAGCGGCGGAAGAATACGATACCGCCATCCAACATCTCGGTAAACGATTTGGGGAGCAACGGTACCGGCATGATTTGATCTTGCTCGGCCTGGGGGAGGATGGTCACACGGCCTCGTTATTTCCCGGGACCACTGCCCTGGAGGAGGCCCAAAGAAACATCGTGCCCAATTTCGTCCCGAAGTTCAATGCCTATCGGCTGACATTCACATTTCCGTTGATCAATGCGGCGCGTTGCGTCGCCTTTGTCATCAATGACAAGACAAAGCAACCCGTGATCGATCGCGTTCTCGCAGGAAACAGCGGACTGCCGTCCGAGCGAGTTAAGCCGGTTGACGGTGAGTTGCTGTGGTTCCTGGGACACGGGAAGTAGGACAGGAGCCAGAATCTAGGAGCTAGGAGGTTCTGCGGCCCTATTTTGGTGGGGCGAGGCTCCCGAATGATCAGACCGTGCGAGCGAAGCGATTGGTAATGCGAAGGTCTCTCGTTTTGTTACGCCCTAAAAGCGCGCCGAGCCGTGGTCTATCGTGGTCCACGACGCCGAGCGGGCGATGGGTACGTGAAGCACCTTTCACTTCTCACTTTTCGCTTTCACATCCGACCGAGACGCGATTCATTCGGTCATAACTCACACATACCCAACACCCTCCAGCTCCTAGATTATCGCGCAGCGCTCCTCCGATAGTGACTGCCGTTTGAAGTCGTGTTAGTCTGCTGCAATGGGAAATTCCTCAGAGGGATTTGGTTTTGAGGCGCTGCTTGAAATCGCGACTCGGTGCGGGTCGGGAACAGCTTTCAAGAAGGGTATCTCGTGGAATGCAGATTCTGATCTCGAACGGAGCTGGGCAGATTGGACTCGGTCTTCATTTCAGCCGTTCATCCTGCCTCATTTGGTCCAAGTGCAGGCTCTTTCGTCGCGCCAGTTCGTTCGCGAAATTTTGGGGCTTGATCGGGCATTCTCGGGTTTGCTCTCAAAAGAAACTGAGGAAAAAAGCGTCGAAGCGGGACGACAGCTGCTATTGCTGAAATCGCTCAAAGCCGACCGAACGTTAGACCGGATTCAACGGGCCGTTGCTGCCGGGAATGCGCCCGGCCATTTTGCGACTCTGTTTGCAGTCCGTGCTGCGGGGTTTTCTATCGCCCCGCGGACCACGATCTCAGCCTACCTCTTGCGAGAGCTGGTCTGCGAAATTCCAGATCCGGATCATCAAGCGGAACTGCTTGCGCTGGGCCTGTCTGAGGTCAACGATTTCTTTCGGCGCTCGGTCGAGACGGAATCGGAGGCCATGCGATCGAATGCCTGAGACTGCTATCGACACAAAAACCGAGGCGCAGCTAGCGTCCCCGTGGAATGTGGTAGTTCACAATGATCCGGTGAACTTGATGTCCTACGTCACGATGGTTTTTCAAAAGGTCTTTGGTTATTCGCGTGACCGGGCAACGCGACATATGCTGGAGGTACATCATCTGGGGCGATCGATCGTCTGGAGCGGAGCTCGGGAGCAGGCTGAGCTCTATGTGCAGCAGCTTCATAGTTACCTCCTGCAAGCGACTCTGGAAAAATCTGAGGGATGTTGATCCGCAAGTGGAAAAAGAAAGCAATAGAATTCTCCTGCATCGAACAGATCGAGGCAGAACTTCTAAGACAGGTACCGGCTTGTTGCGATCCGGACGAGGGTAGCAAGGCTGAAGCGCGGATTTTTCCGTCTCCGACGAATACGTCGGATCCGGATTTGCTGCGGGACTGGGACGAGTACGTGCGCCCCGAGTTGCGGCATTTATTCCGTTCTGCGAAGGAGACGGTGGAGGAGGATATCGGATCGCTGAAAATGAAAGTCGGCCATCTTGGCCGTTTCTTGGTGCCTCTGGAACATGGCGAGCCCTGGTTGAGTGCTCTTAATCAGGCGCGTTTGATTTTGGCGGCCAAGTTCGAGTTTTCCGAAGCAGAACTCTCCGCGCTCGACCTGCCAAAAACTTTTTCGCAGCGGGAATTGGTGCTCCACCAGATCAATTTTTATGCGGCCATCCAGGAGCGGATAATCGAGATCCTGAATACGGGGGAGGACAACAAGCCTTCCGGGGAGAGCGCGTGAGCCGGTCCGTGGATATGGCTTCGCCATGATCGTGTAAAGCGTTTTATCACTGATTAAGGGTTGAGCTCGACCGCAATCTGTCCTTCGTCATCGGCCCTTGCAGAGAATTTCGCCCTACCGCCGTTGACGTGATCCAGCCATCACGAGTAACTTCGCTTTATGAGCAAACCCGTCGTCGAAGTACAGGTCAGGGCCGTAGTCCCGACTACCGGCGGGTGTGCAGTCTTCGTCGGGAACGATGAAAAGGTCTTTGTGATTTACGTTGATCAAACCGTTGGCCAAGCCATCACCATGTTCATGCGCGGCGCGCAGAAGGAACGCCCGTTGACGCACGATCTGATGGCCAATATCCTCATGGCGCTGGGTGCGCGCATCGAGCGGATCGTGATCAACGATCTTAAACGCGGTACTTACTTTGCCCGAATGATTCTGAGCGCCGAGAACGAGTTGCATCAGCGTAAGGTCGTCGAGATTGACGCTCGGCCCAGCGATTGCATCGCCATGGCGGCTCAGCAAAAGGCGGCAATTTATGTCAGTCGCGAGGTCTGGGAGGAGGTCGATGATATGGCCGATGTGCTCCGAAAAATGGAAGAGGAAGGCTCGAGTCCCGGAGAATCCGAAGAAGAGTTCTAAAAGTTCCGCTTTTTTGCACCCACCGATTGCAATTGAAGATGCACCACTTAGTTTGCGGAAATCATGTCTGATAGTTGGGACATTCCATCCGCGATTTCTCTTTATAACGTAGACCGTTGGGGATCTGGCTACTTCAGTATTAACCGATCGGGCAACGTACAGGTCATGCCGACTCAGCAAGAGAGTCTGAACATCGACCTGATGGAGGTGGTTCAAGAGGCACGGGACCGTGGCATGAGTTTCCCGCTCGTGGTCCGCTTTCAAGACCTGCTGCGACACCGCGTCGAAACGGTCAATCGAGCGTTCCAATCGGCAATCGCTGAGGCCCGTTATCAGAATGTCTACAAGGGGGTCTTTCCGATCAAGGTTAACCAGCTTCGAGAGGTCGTTGAGGAGATCATTGATGCCGGTTCGACCTACCACTTCGGTTTGGAGGCTGGCAGCAAGCCGGAACTGATTGCCGCATTAGCTGTCCATCGCGATCCCGAGAGCTTAATCATCTGCAACGGCTACAAAGACTTGACCTACATCAAGCTGGCCTTACTGGGCCGAAGATTGGGCAAGCTCATCATCATCGTCGTTGAGAAACTCGAAGAAGTGCGGCAGATCGTCCAGCTTTCCAAAGAGATGGGAGTACAACCCATGCTTGGCCTCAGGGTTCGTTTGCAGGTTAAGGGTCACGGACGTTGGGCTACCAGTGGAGGCGAGAACGCTAAGTTCGGTCTTTCGACAGCCGACCTGGTTGCAGCCAGTAACTATCTTAAAGAAGAGGGGATGGCCGACGCCCTGCGTTTGGTTCACTTCCATGTGGGGTCGCAAGTTCCCGATATCGGCGTCGTTAAAAGGGCCGTCCGCGAAGCCGCACGATTTTTCGCCAAGCTCTCGCATATGGGGCACCCGATGGAGTTCCTCGATGTAGGGGGCGGACTGGGTGTTGACTACGACGGTTCCCGCACCGCTTTTGACAGCTCCATGAACTACACGTTGCAGGAGTATGCCCGGGACGTGGTTTACAACATCATGGATGTCGTTGACTCAGAGAAAGTTTCGCACCCGACCATCGTTAGCGAAGGTGGAAGGGCGATTGTGGCTCATCACTCCGTGCTCATCGTTGAAGCCTTCGGATCCATAGAGAAAGGCGCCGCGGACCTTCGGCTGCAAATCAGAGAAACCGACCCAAAACTGTTAGCGGATATCGTCGAAATCCAGCGGACGCTGACCAAGCAGAACCGGATGGAAAATCTGCACGATGCCCAACAGGTTAAAGAACAGGCTCAATCCATGTTCGAGCTCGGTTTGCTCGATCTCGAGAGTAAAGCGAAAATCGAGACTATCTACTGGCAGATTGCCGAGTCGGTAGTGGACCTGTGCCGCGGCATGCGCTACGTGCCGGACGAGGTCAAGGAGCTGGAAATCTCTTTAGGCGATCAATACCTCTGTAACTTCTCCGTCTTCCAATCACTGCTGGATCATTGGGCTCTTGGGCAGCTTTTTCCGATCATGCCGATCCACAAATTGCAGTATCCACCCGATCGGAACGGTACATTGGTGGATATCACATGCGATTCGGACGGCAAGGTCAGTAAGTTTATTGACTTGCAGGACGTCAAAGAAACTCTGCCTCTGCACCGGATAAACAATGGAGAGCCTTACTACCTCGGTTTCTTCCTGATGGGTGCATACCAAGATATCATGGGTGACCTGCACAATCTGTTCGGCCGGGTGAACGAAGTTCATATCTTCCTGGACGAGGACGAGGACAGCGGCTGGTACATAGAAGAAGTGATCCAAGGCAGCACGGTAATCAGCGTCCTTTCGATGACTCAATGGGATCAGAACGAGTTGGTGCGGCTGGTCAAAGGTCAAGTTGACGCCGCCATCAAAAGTGATCGCCTGAAACCGAACGAAGGCATGCGCATCTTGAACGAGTACGAGCGCGGCCTAGGCGGCTACACCTACCTGAACTTTAAAAAGCAGGTGTAGTTCTGGTGGGGCGAGGCTCCCGAATGGCCCAGAGTCAACACCAGAGTCTAAAGTGAGTAGATGTTGTTGGTAGTCATTAGGCCCAAGACCGCGCCGAGCCGTTCCCCTGATGTGCCACGTTTGTTCAACGGGATCACGTCGTAGACCCGCGGCTCGGCCAATTTTTAGCCTAGCAGCGCGTCGCGATCTTTGAGCGCAAGCAGCGTTGCTAGAAACGCATGGTCTTTCGGGGGCCTCGCCCTACCAAACTCCCCCTGCCTACCCCCCGAACAACTTCTTCACCGAATCCAAAAATCGCTGGCGAAGATTATTCTTGTTATCGGCCGGCTCTGAATTTGGATTGATCGGCTCGCCCTTGTGCACCTGGCAGGTCTGCGAAGGGACCATTGACTGGGGCAAGGTGATCTGGTAGCCGGTCCCAGCCACTCGGCATTCATCGGTCGCGATCTCATTCGAAACCGAACAGAGTTCGACCTGGACTACCGGCTCGGGTGGAGCAAAATCTCCATCCGGATATTTCGTCCGGGAAGCTTTCTCCATGATTTTCACCCAAATTGGCAAGGCGAGCGTTGCGCCATACCCGCGTTGTTCGATCGTCTGCGGCTGATCGAAACCGACCCAAACCCCGCAAGTTAAGGAGTTGGTGAACCCGACAAACCACGCATCCTTATAATCGTCCGTCGTGCCGGTTTTGCCGGCTGCCGTTCGATCGAGTCCCAAGGATTTAGCGGATGCAGCTGTGCCGCGGGACAGAACGCCTTGCAAAGTCTCTGCCATCATCCACGAGATCGCCGGCTTCAAAATCTGCCGTTGCACCGGACGAGCCTGGTAAAGTACATGGCCTTCCTTATCGTCGATCCGCTCGATTAAATAAGGCTCACGGCGCACTCCTCCGGATGGGAACGCGGTGTAGGCTGCCGTCACGTCTTTCAGGGTGGAGCCGAAGGTGCCTAGATAAATGGCGGGAAGTTTAGGGATGTTAGTTCCGAGACCGGCCTCAGTGAGGAGCGATTGTACTTTGCCTAGGCCAACATGCTCGCCCACTCGAATTGTCATCGTGTTCCTAGAGAAAATCAGACCTTCTCTCAGCGGCAGCATTCCTCGACTTGATCCATCCGAGTTTCCGGGGTTCCACCGGGGCGCCTTCGGTACTTCACCAGGCCGGATAGGGTCGTCACTGATTTGTGAGCCGGGGAACAAGCCGCTTTCATAACCGGCGGCGTAGATAAACGGTTTCGCAGTCGAGCCGACTGACCGCACCGCCTGCAATGCTCGATCGAACTTACTATCCTTATAATCGCGTCCTCCGACGATAGCGCGGATCCCGCCGGTATGGTTATCGATCACTAACGCTGCGCCCTGAAGATACGGAGTTGGTTCCTCGTTGGCTCGATCACTCTCGGTGTAACCGCTCTTCCGGGGATGTTTATAGTCCGACTTATCCTCGACCTGAGTCAACAAACTGTCGACTGCGGAATCGGCTGCCAGCTGCAGGGCGGGATCGAGCGTTGTATAGATTTTGAGGCCCCCGCTGTCGATCTCATCCTGGGACACAATGCCTTGGAGCTCGCGATATAAGGCGTCCATCGCATAGTTTTGTTGTGGTACGGACGACTTTTTCCCATTTGTCCTTAACGGTGCGGATTTCGCGGCCTGCTCTTCGGAGGTCGAGATGTAGCCAAGTTCTGCCATGCGATCGAGCACTTCGTTCCGTTGGGTTGCAGCGCCGCTCGGATTGTTAATCGGCGAATACCGGTTGGGACTCCGAATCAGACCGGCCAACGTTGCCGCTTCCGATAGATTGACCTGAGCAGCCGACTTTCCGAAATACGCTCGGGCAGCGGCTTCCAACCCGTAATATCCAGACCCGAAATAGATTCGATTGATGTAGTAATCCATAATCTGGTCTTTGGAGAACGTCAGCTCGATCCGAAGAGCCATAAATGCTTCCAGGATCTTCCGGCTGAGATCGCGTTTTCCCAGGTCGAAGCTATTTCGTGCGAGTTGCTGGGTGATCGTGCTTCCGCCTTGCAACAGCGTGAAATGACTCAAGTTGCTGGTGAAGGCCCGTGACACGCCCACAACATCAACGCCGTGGTGCCCGTAAAACCGCGAGTCTTCTCGAGCCAAGAGCGCTTTTTTGAACAGTGGCGATATTTGGTTGACGTTGACCAGAATCCGGTTTTCGCCGTAGAGCCGGCTGTATACATTGCCGTCTACGTCGTAAATCCAGCATCGCTCTGGAATGTGGCCGACCTGTCGTAGGTCAAAGGAAAGCGACCAACCAAGATAAACTGCCACCACTAACCCGGCGGCAATGATTCCTTCGACAACCAACGCGAACAGGAATCTGCTTAGAAACCCGATCGTTAAGAACGCACCCCGCACACTCATCTAACTCTCTTCGTTCATGAGCGACCCGGAGGACGCAATTCGTTCTGAACCAGGCTCCGAAACCTGCTCGGCCTGAAACGCTTCGGCATGGCCTTGCTCCATTCCTGACGTGCTCACTCTTTCCCGGACATCGTCGTTGTCGGCGCTCCCGCGCGTTCCCGGCGCTAGGTCGGGTCGCCGCTCAACGGTGCGTTTAAGTGCTTCCGCTTTCCGCCACGCCTCGATGGCAGCGTGATTTCCGGAAAGCAAAATCTCCGGTACTTTCAGGCCCCTGAAGTCTGACGGTCTGGTGTAATGGGGATATTCTAAAAGCCCATTAGTAAAGGACTCATTTGTGGCCGAGTCAGCTTCTCCGAGAACACCGGGAATCAGGCGGGCAACCGCATCAACAACCACTGTCGCAGCGATCGCGCCATTCGTAAGAATGTAATCTCCGATCGATAATTCCTCATCGACCAGATGGTCCGCCACCCGTTGATCGACTCCTTCGTAGTGTCCGCAAACGAATATGAGATGAGACTTTTCCGCCAGCTCCTGAGCCTTTCGCTGAGTGAAACGTTGGCCCGTCGCTGACATCAGAATTGCGTGAGACCCGGGCCGCCGAATCGCTTCTACAGCCGCGAAGATTGGTTCTGCTTTCATCACCATACCCGGGCCGCCGCCGTAAGGCGGTTCATCGGTTACACGATGCTTCCCACTCGCCCATTGCCGAAGGTCAAGACACCGTACGCGGATCAGCCGGTTTTCTTGGGCCTTTCCTAATATGCTTTCTGAGAAGGTGCCTTCACAAAGCCTCGGGAAGAGCGTCAGGATATCAAACTCAATCATCAACGACTGAAAGTCTCCCTCTTTTGCGGAGAGAAGTCTATAGGAAGGAGTGAGAGCCTGTCGGCCGTAGCGGAGCGAAGGCGGAAGCTAGAATCTAGGAGCCAGGAGGATTGTGAGCTCTAAAAGAGATCTAGAGGAGTCCGAGGACTCCGGCCCATAGGTCGGATGAGTCCCATAAGTCTCGTCCGTTCGCAACGACGATGACTTCTTGATATTTAGAGCTCTGCTCGGCCCTCACTACCAGTTAACTCGACTTCCCGGGGCCAGCGGCAATATTTCTCCACAATCTCCTGAGCCTCGCGACGAGCGTCAGTGCAGCTTTGGTGATGTGCTGGAGGTTTGATCTTCATCGGTTGGTCCCGCTTGATCGCCTCAATCAAGGACTGTTGCCGATGAGCCAACTTCTTCGGGGTACACATCTTGGACGTTAAACTAGCACCTCTTCGCCAAAAGCCAAGAATCTGCTAGCACGCTCCCCGGCGCCGGCTGACGTATCTGGAAGTAATCAGTAATCAGTAGGGCAGTAATCAGTAAGGAGCTAGGAGCTAGGAGGGACACGAGTGCACCAGCAGTGTTGGCGTGAACAGTAACTGCGCTCCGAGACCTGTGCCTCTAGCCGGTATGGCGTTAAATCTGCGGGTCCGATAACTTGCTCACTCGAGAGCCGCCTCGCTTTTTGCAACCTGCAACTCGCTATCCGTGGAGCGCCGCCTCCTAGCTCCTAGATTCTAGCTCCTTACTGATTACTGATTACTTTCCGGCACGTGGACCTTTTCTGCGATTGATTTGCCAGTCCCCTCAAGCAAGTTGCTTCAAGAAAATGGACCTTAATCGCGATCTCGAAAAAATTGAGCTTCAAGAAAGCGAATTGATCTTGTCCAAGTTTGACTTCGAGATCGCTTGGCAAATTGGTACTCGATTGCATGATCTTGGAATCGCTCGCCGATTTCCCATTGTTATTGATGTCAGATATTTTGGCCAACCCCTCTTTTATAGTGCGCTACCGGGCAGTGTCCCTGACAACGCAGAATGGATCCGGAGAAAGAGTAATACGGTTGCGCGTTTTCATCGCAGCTCGTATGGGGTTGGCTTAATGCTCCAGCAAGCCGGCACGACTCTCTTCGACCGATACGCATTGCCCTCTACAGATTACGCGTCTCACGGAGGAGCGTTCCCCGTGAAAGTCAAAGACGCCGGTGTAATTGGCTCCATCGGTGTCTCGGGTCTGCCTCAAAGGGACGATCATGAGTTAGTCGTCGAAGCCCTGTGCCTGATCCTCAACCGCGATCACGCCTCCCTCGCGCTTCCGAAAGATTGAGCCTCTACCAAAACAGCGTCCGAGACTCCGAAGGCTAAGCCGGCGTTGACGGCGCTTCCGGCGTTGCTACGTTTCCCACATGGCTGACTCTGTATCCTCAGCCGTATCGAGGCGTGAATTTCTCTATTCCGTCGCGGTTGCCGCCGCTCCGGTCGCGTTTCTCGCCCAGATCCGGTCAAGCCTCGGCCAGGATGCCGGCTCTGTGCGATTGGAACCTACGCCCGCTGTGGGCGATGATGACCTCGAAGCGACGCCCCAGGAAACGATTGGTCCAGCATTTAAACCGAATTCGCCGTTAAGAAATGACTTTCGTGAATCGGGGGTTACAGGGGTTCTTGTGACCCTCACTGGCTTTGTGCTCGATCCAAAAGGAAAGCCGATAAAAGGAGCGCTGCTCGACTTCTGGCATGCTGACGCCGAGGGCCAATACGATTTCGCAGGTTTTCGCTGTCGCGGGCATCAGTTCAGTCAGGCCAATGGCGGATACGAGCTTCAAACCATCCTCCCCGGCGTCTATCCGGGTAGAACCCGGCACTATCATGACCGGCTCCAAGTCTCGCCCGGCCCGATTCTCACTACCCAGTTGTACTTCCCCGGCGAACCTCGCAATTCCTCTGATTTCCTCTTCCGCCGAGACCTGTTGCTGAATATTCGTGATACCAAGCAGGGCCGCCTGGCTAATTTCAATTTCGTACTCCAAACCGCGTGACCGAGCCGTGAGACGTGAAGCGGCTTCCGGTCTGGCGTCGAAAGTAATCAGTGAACAGTAGGTCAGTAATCAGTCTCTTTGTTCTCTGCGGCACGTCATGCCGGTTTCCATACTGATTACTGACCTACTGATTACTCTCGCGCTACTTCTCACGCTTGCGCAGTATCTTTCCCTTGTGGCCGAGCGTCTTGATGCGAAATCTCGTCGGGTTCTTATAAACAGCCGTGCCACCAGAAGGCGCAGAGGAAACGAACAAAAAACTATGAAACATTGGACTAGGATCCCGATCGCCCTCGTTATCTCAGTGCTAATAATGAAGAGCGCCTTGGGCCAGAACAGCCGGCTGGCCAGCGCCTCGGATGTGGCTCGTTATCTTGCTGGAATGCCGGTATCAGAAGGCTCGCCGCTAGTGTCACTCACTCGGGATCCTCAATGGATTGCGCATTCCAATGCGATGAATCAGTCGTTCGCCAAAATGGAGACCGTCCAACTGAGTAATATCCGTACTTGGCGGGCAACGATGCTGGCTCCGGTCATCGCTTCTGATCGGGTATGTCTTTACCTTTTCAGCGGCCCAGACTTTTTGTACGCCAATGTCTTTTTCCCGGATGCACCAGCTTACGTTCTGCAGGGCTTGGAGACGCTTGATTCAATTCCCGATCTACTCACGCTTCCAATTCAAGCTCTCGACGGCACTCTTCAAAATATTCAGATCTCCCTGAACAACGCTCTCAACTACACTTACTTTGAAACCAAGGACATGCGGGAGAACTTTTCCAGGTCCCAGCTAAAGGGCGTCTTGCCGATCTTGTTCGTGTTCATTGCTCGATCGGGTATGCAGATCGCGAAAGTCGACTATATATCGTTGGCGCCGAACGGCGCCGTTCTTGATGGCTTCCGCTCCGGGGTGCGAGGAGTACGAATGCTCGTGGATGATCCGCGGACCGGGCGAGAGAAGAGCTTGTACTATTTCACGGCAGATCTTTCCAATGGCTCGATGAGCCCTGGTATCCTCCGTTTCTGCTCAAACTTGGGACCGACCAATTCGTTTCTAAAAGCGGCTTCCTATCTGATGCACGAAGACAGTTTCAGCACGGTACGCAACCTTTTGCTGGGTGTAAGCGCCTCAATCGTGCAAGATGATTCCGGCATTCCCGTTCGCTATCTGACTTCAGATCGCTGGACTCTACGATTGTTTGGCTCCTACAGCGGGCCCATTGAGCTCTTCAAGAAGTATTATCAAACCGACTTGTCTCAGGACTACGCCAACAACAATCCAAAACCGTTAACCTTCGGTTTCGGCTATCAAATCAACC
>JAFAIO010000501.1 GCA_019236675.1 Verrucomicrobiota bacterium | reverse complement strand
CGATGCAAACCTGGTCGTTAGCGGCGCGCATGGGGATGCATGCCATGGAAGCGGAAGAGGACCAATGAACTTTTCCTGGCCAAGCATTCTATTATCCGCCGGTGTCTCGGCCGGCCTCTTTGCGATGTCTGGGTGTGATCAACTGCCTGGTAAACCTAAGGAGAGCGACCGCTGGCAACCGCCCGAAGCGATCAAGGATTTTAAAACTTTATTTGGCGCCAACTGCAGCGCCTGTCATGGCGACGACACGTCGATCGGACCGTCGATCTCGGTGCAGAATCCGCTCTATTTAGCGGTGATTCCAAAAGATATACTGAGGAAGATCATCGCTGACGGAATCAAGGGAACTCCCATGCCGGGGTTCGCGAAAGCTAACGGAGGTGACCTGACCGATGAGCAAGTCGACATTCTAGTTAACGACCTGACCAGCAAAGCCGCTCAACAAACGAACTTACCTCCCTATTCCGCCGCACCGGGAGATGCCAACCACGGCTCGGAAGTGTACAACCAGTATTGCGCGAACTGTCATGGGCAGGCTGGCCAGGGAGGCGAAAAAGCTGGCGCAGTGGTAAACCCGGACTATCTGCATTTGGTTTCTGACCAATACTTGCGAAGCGTCGTCATTGGCGGCCGGCCTGAGCTCGGCATGTGGAACTACCAGGAATTTGTAAAAGGCCATCCGATGTCGTCCCAAGAGATCGCCGATGTGGTCGCTTGGTTAGGCTCACATCGGCTGACGAACCAGGAGGGAAATGCCGCCGCTTCACCAACCGCTAACGGTTCTTCTCAATAGACCATGGCTTCTAGTGATCCAAACGAAGGTAGTTCACACGAAATGCCCCCGTACGACTGGCGGGCAACCCGACGCGATTTCATACTGAAACTGGGGGTAGGTATCAATTCGGTTGCGGGAGCACTCATCGGCATCCCAATCATCGGTTACTTTGTTTCCGCCATCGTTCAAAAGAAGCAGCCGACCTGGATCTCGCTTGGGTCTATCGACCAGTTCCCTGAAGAAGCAACCCGGATGGCGGTTTTTATGAATCCCTACCGCACGCAAGCGGATGGTGACACCGCCCACATTCCTTGCTGGGTAAAGCGGGCTCACGGTGAAAATTTCACGGTTTTTGCGATCAATTGCACTCACCTCGGCTGTCCTGTCCGCTGGTTCGAGCAATCGAAGTTATTTCTCTGTCCTTGTCACGGGGGAGCCTTTTACGAAGACGGCAGCCACGCAGCGGGTCCGCCACCTCGCGGTCTGTACCACTACGAACACAAGGTAGAAAAAGGTGAGTTGGTGATCAAAGCCGGTGTCCTGCCAACCTTAGCGGATCCTAACGCTTAGCTCATGTCTATGATGACGACGCTAAAAAATATCGCGCTTTGGTTCGAGCGAAGGTTGCATCTAGTCAAGCTCTACGAACAGACCGCTGGGCACCCTGTTCCAAAGAGCACGGGAAGCTGGTTCTATACCTTCGGCAGCATGACGCTGACCTGCTTTGTCATCCAGATTGTGACCGGTATTTTTCTGGCGATGGCGTATGTCCCATCCGCGGCCGAAGCCTATCATAGTCTGGAACTGCTTAACTACGCTCAGCCGTTGGGGTGGGTGATGCGAGGCATGCATTACTGGGGCTCGACCATGATGGTCATCGTAATGATGTGCCACATGACCCAGGTATTCCTCTGGGGTGCTTACAAGTATCCGCGTGAACTCACTTGGTTGTCCGGCTGTGTCCTTTTGGTCTTGACGCTCGGCCTCGCGTTTAGCGGGCAAGTCATGCGCTTCGATGCCGATGCTTATTGGGGTGTCGGGATTGGAGCCGCTGTTGGCGGGCGCATCCCAGTGGTTGGCGATGCGGTAGTCCATCTCTTGTTAGGTGGGCCGATTATCGGGACGGACGCTTTGTCCCGTTTCTTTTCCCTCCACGTTTTTATCTTACCCGGGAGCCTGTTGGCTTTCGTCAGCATCCATCTACGTCTGGTCCTCGGGAAAGGAATCAACGAGCAGCCCAAGCCAGGGGTACTGGTAAAGCGCGAAACCTACGACCAGTATTATCACGGCATCATTAAGCGCGAAGGGGTGCCTTTTGCGGCCATCATAAACAAGGATGTGGTCGCTAACGGGATTCTTCTTCTGGTGATCGTAGCACTGACACTTTTTGTCGGACCAAAGGGTCCCGGTATTCCGGCGAATCCACCTTTAGTCATTCCCGAAGCGAAGCCGGATTATCCTTTTCTGTGGCTATTTGCCGCCGCAGCCTTATTACCGAACGGTTCTGAAATTTGGCTTTTCTTCGTCTTTCCTGCCATCGCGGCGCTCGCCCTATTCGCGCTTCCTTTCTTGTCGAATGAAGGCGAAAAACATTGGCGCCGGCGGCCGGTCTCTATCGCCATCGTAGTCTTAACTTACCTGGGCGTCGGCCTGCTGACTTATGAAGCGATCGTTGGACCTTGGTCGCCGCATATGGATGCATGGAGTGGTCTGCCCATAAAAGCTGAGTACATCAAAGGCCGAACCCCGGTGGAATTGCAGGGCGCGCTCGTCTTTCAAAACATGCAATGCCGGAACTGTCATGCCATCGCGGGTGAAGGTGGGCATCGTGGCCCGGATCTGACCGCGGTGGCAACGCGCATGACCAACCCGCAACTCGTTCGGCAAGTGATCCAGGGTGGCGGCAACATGCCGGCTTACGCGAGAAATTTGTCTCCGGAGGAGACCCGAGCCCTGGTCGCCTATCTTTGCTCTTTGCATCCACCAAACGTGCCACCAGCACGAGAAGCGGTTGGTGTGCTAAAGCCGATTGGCGAGAGCAGCCCGACTCCGACGCCAGGGGGAAATTCTGTAACCAGTAACCAGTAACCAGTAACCAGTAATCAGTAGGTCAGTAATCAGTGTTCAAGGAGTCAAGAGGCGCGCCCTACCGATCGTGGGCCTGAACACGGTTTACTGCTTACTGATTACTGCTTACTGATTACTGTTTCCCGCCCCTATGGAGGATGCTGCCGATGCCATCATTGAATCTTGGTCGATTCAGTTCTGGCCGACGGTTGGGCTGATACTCTTCGCGGTCATCTATTTCCGTGGCTGGCTGAAGCTACGCAAACAGGTTCCGCACCGGTTCGACGGATGGCGTCTGGCGTCGTTTCTCGGAGGCGTAGGCATTGTCTTCCTGGCGCTCAATTCGCCGCTGGACACGTTCTCCAATCTTCTGCTCCAGGCGCACATGATTCAACATCTCCTGTTGATGATGATCGCACCGCCGCTTTTGTTATTGGCGAATCCGTTCTTGCCGCTATTGACCGGGCTTCCACGTCCAATAGTTCGGGAGGTGATTCGACCGTTCCTGGTGTGGAACGCATGCAAACGATTTGGGCGCTGGTTAACCCGCCCGAAAGTGACCTGGATTCTCTTTGTCGTGATGACCTTGGGTTGGCACGCTCCGCCGCTTTATGAGCTGACTTTAAGGTCGCCGACGTGGCACATCGTTGAGCATGCCTGTTTTCTTGGGTCGGGCACACTTTTTTGGTGGCCAGTCATTCAACCTTGGCCCAGCCGACCGCAATGGCCGGAGTGGGCCATCATCCCGTATCTACTTTTAGCTGACGTTCAGAACACCGTTTTGTCCGCTTTTTTGACGTTCTCCGATCGGGTCCTTTATCCAACTTACGGTCTCGTTCCGCAATTTCCTGGTATGAACCCTTTGAGTGATCAGCATGCCGCAGGCGCGATCATGTGGGTTCCAGGCTCGATTTTTTATCTCATACCCGCGGGCATCCTGGCGATGCGGTTTCTCTCTCCCAGGCGTCGGATCTCCGGCCGGCGTTCGCCGGCCGGAGATCCGACGCTATTCTCCCGCGCACACGGGATGAATGCGGGCCCTAATCCAATCCGGGGTGCACGTGTCGCGGCCAGAGTTAAACCCTCGTCCGTAGCGCTTGACTTGCTCGCTCTTGGTTTCTTCGGGCGACTGATTCGATCACTGGCGTTTCGGCGCGTGGTCCAGGGTATTCTTTTCGGGTTAGCGATATTAATAGTGTGCGACGGGTTGTTTGGGCCGCAGATCGGGCCAATGAATTTGGCCGGGACATTACCTTGGACACATTGGCGAGGTCTTAGCGTGTTAGCGCTGCTCGCGTTCGGAAACTTCTTTTGTTTTGCTTGTCCCTTCACTTTTGCCCGCGATCTTGGACGCCGTATCCTGCCTGCGAAGCGGCAATGGCCAAGGTGGCTGCGAACGAAATGGGTCTCGGTCGGGCTGCTGGCCATTTACCTTTGGTCTTATGAAGCCTTCAGCTTGTGGAATAGTCCTTGGCTGACCGCTTGGATCATCATCGGATATTTCGTGGCGGCCATTGTTGTGGATGGCTTTTTCCGCGGCGCCAGTTTTTGCAAGTACGTCTGCCCGATCGGCCAATTTCATTTTGTGCAGTCATTGGTTTCACCGTTCGAGGTAAAAACCCGCGACTTGGACGTTTGCCGCAGCTGTAAGTCCTTTGATTGCATTAGAGGCAACGAGCAACAACGGGGCTGCGAGTTACGGCTTTTTCAACCAAAGAAAGAGAGCAACTTAGATTGCACTTTCTGCCTTGATTGTGCGCGGGCATGTCCTCATGACAATGTCGGAATCATTGCCGTAACACCCGGCCATACTTTAGCCCAAGACCATTTCCGTTCTTCAATTGGCCGGTTTGCGGAAAGAACCGATTTGGCGGCTCTGGTGCTGGTCCTCGTTTTTGGAGCATTCGTTAACGCCGCCTCGATGACGTTGCCAGTCGAAAATGCACTTAGTTTTTCGCGGCTGACGCTCGATCTGATTTCGCGCCCGGCCATCCTGCTCCTTTTCTTCTCCGTGGCGCTGGGGGTATTGCCGCTGGTCACCATTGGTGGCTGCGCGCTCGCCAGTCGCCGGTTCGGCTCTATCACCGGTACTGCGCGAGCGATCTCATGCCGCTTTGCCATGACGTTGGCGCCGCTCGGCGCTGCCATGTGGTTGGCGCATTTTGGGTTTCATCTTTTCACGGCGTTACTGACGCCGATTCCAGTTGTACAACGGCTTTTTCTGGATCTTCATATTGCCGCAGCCGGCTCACCTTGGTGGAGTCTGCGCACTCCCGCCATCCCTCAATTACTGGATTTTCAATGCCTGGCCTTAGATCTCGGGTTGCTCGTTAGTTTGTATTTTGCGTTTAAAACTTCTGTCAACCTGGCAGCGAATAAGCAGAAAGCGGTGGCTGCTTTTTTGCCGTGGGGCATCCTAATCAGCTTACTTTATGTCAGCGGAATTTGGATTGTTTTTCAACCGATGGAAATGCGGGGAATGCTGCACTAAATCCCGAAGAATCACAGATTACAGATGACAAATGACAAATTGAAGATTCCGCATGGAGGATCGTGCTGCGCGTCTCGGTTTGTTGTTTTTGAAGGGCAATTTCTTACGGCGCGGCCTAGCCCATTTGTCATCTGTCATCTGTCATTTGTCATTCTATTGATATCGCTTTGTCTGCCGGGGAACGCGTTCGGAGATGGAGGTTCGGTGCAGGTTCATTCCGTGAGTGGGCCGTTCGAGATCACGCTTTTTGCTGAACCGCCTTTACCTCGCGCGGGGCAGATCGATTTTAGTGCTCTGATCCAGGACGCGAAGAGTAGCCAACCCGTCATGGACGCAGCGGTTACATTGGCGCTAACGCCGGTAAAGGTTCATCAAAATGCGCAACCTGCCTGGTATCCACCCAGTTGCGCGGTCAGCGCGCCCGCGGATTTGGCAGCGGTGCCTCTTCTTCATTCCGGGGCATCGAATCGTCTCCTATATGGGGCAATGGTGGAAATACCGGCTGCAGGCGTTTGGCACGTGCGAGCCGAGATTCAGCGCGGCGACGAACATGTTTCCGTTGAGGGAAACGTGGATATCGCAGATCCATTCCCACCAATCGCTAGTTATTGGCCGTTATTTCTTTTTCCCGCTGTCGCTATTGGGCTTTACGTTTTGCGTGAGCAGATTCAGCGAGCGTGAATTAATAGGCGTTGCCGGCGATCGCGCACGTTTCCCGGCGTTGACGGCGATCCCGGCGACTGGAGGGCAGCCGCTTTAGCTCGTGCCAAAGGACCTCACTTGTTCTTTCCAGCGCGAGGAACGCCGAAATATGGAGTTTAACAGGCGGCTCCCGCGAATTACCCAGCGCGATGTTTTGTCCAGCGGTTGGCTCGACTATTTCATTTCACGTGCGCCCAAAAGAGACAAACCGCGTTTGGAACGTTCGCGGGAGCGCCTGCAAAAAAAAACTTGGGGCCACACACGCGCCGCGAGAAAGGGTGCGAGGTTCTTTGGGTACGACCCAAAGCGGCTTGCCCGACGTAGCCTCTAGGAGTCTAGACGATTAGGCGAAGTCTGGCTCCCCTCCAGTCGCCGTTCCCGCGCGTTCCCGGCGTTGACGGAGTTCCCCTGGTTCCATACTGTGCCGCGTGATTGTGACCTGAGCCTGTGTAGCTAACGCGTCTTAAAGCTTGTGAAAGCATTTCGTTTTCTTTTTGTCGTACTTGGAGCCGCCATCGTGATTTTAGCGGTGGCCTGGTTTGGAGGACCGTTCTTTCTTGGCAGCGAGATCTTCCGGCACTTGATCAATGGGAGCATTAACCGATCACTCCAAACCGAAGGGACGCTTGGGCCGATCAGTTCTAACGGGGGCGCCCTCTATTCCGCCGATTACACGGGTAAAGGGAGCCCGAAAACGCATGTTGCTTCTATCCAAGCAAAAGAACTTTCTGCCCGGCCAAATTGGCTGAGGCTTTTTTCTGGGGTCTGCGATTTTAACGATGTCCTGATCAAAAACCTGGATCTGGTAATTGGGACACCGGCACCTGATCCGTCGAATGGCCAACAGCCGGAGCACCACTCTTTTGGTATTAAGTTACCCAGTTTTATTCATCCTACAGTCGACGTAAACCGAGTCTCGGTGCAGCAAATCAACGTGCATTGGTCCGCAGGGGAAAAGCCGGCGGAAATTACCGGCATGCAGGCGGCGGCGGTGCATCGCGGCGATAAACAGTGGGATTTATCGGCTAACGGCGGAACCCTCAATGCTAATGGTTGGCCTGCCTTGCAAATCGACGAGGCGACCGGTTCGTATCAGTCGGCGGCAATCACCGTGAGTCAGGCAAAGCTAGTGGTCCCGACCGGCGGCTCAATCGCGGTGAACGGGTCTGTCAATTTAGAAGGTAAGCGCCCATACAAATTCCATGGTGATCTGGCTGGACTATCGCTCAGCGACTTTCCCTCTACGAAGTGGCACCTCCAAGGAATCGCTTCGGGAAGCCTCGATTTCACCGGGGACCTAGCCGAGTCCGACTCCGGTCAAATTGTGGGAGCCGTGCATCTGGACAAAGCCAAGCTGGATTGGTCGTTGTTGTTCGGAAAAATTCGCAGCTTGGTGAAGCAGATCGGGCTGAATGATTGGCAACTTGATAGCGTCGATGTCCAGCTTAACCGCCAGGGGCAACATTTTGATTTTTCGAATTTGTCGGTGAAATACCAAGATCTTTTAAGGGTAGAAGGAGACGGAACGATCGACGGAGACCAGCTCAAAGCCAAGCTGATGATTGGCCTATCGTCGAGCCTCCTGGGTTGGCTGCCCGGGGTTCAACAGAAAGTCTTTACCGAACAACGAGACGGTCTCTGTTGGGCGCAAATGGAGGTTAGCGGTCCGGTGAATGATCCCAAAGAAGATCTTTCTAAGAGGATCACTCAGGCGCTCAATGAAGGAATGTCGAATCAGCTTAAGAATCAGGCTAAAAGCCTACTGGATCTGTTAGGGCGGTAGTGTCCTGTCCCTTAATGAGCATGGCTTTCGCTGCCATCAAAATGGGCCCCCGTAAGGCGCAAGGAGGGCGCATATCTGAATCGATACGTAACCGATCCGGCCATGGCCGGACCGCCGCAGGCCCATTTTGATCGCAACCCTCCAGGCGGTGACCAGTTGGCGGTTTTTCCACGTTGCTCACTCCTTAGGTATCAATTCAGATATGCTCGTCGTTAGTGCCAGTGCGGCTCGCACCGCCTTGAAAAACCGCCAACTGGTCGGCGGCGAAAGCCATGTTATTTATGGGGCAGGACACTACAACCATGAGTAGAATTACACCGATCTACCGGCCGAACGTCGCTGCGATCATCCGGCGTTCCGACAATAAGGTCTTGGTGGGTGAGCGCTCGGATAGGCCTGGATCCTGGCAATTCCCGCAGGGCGGTATCAAACCCCGCGAAACCGCGGAACAAGCGCTTGAACGCGAATTATTTGAGGAAGTCGGCCTTCCCAGCGGATCATATCGGATCATCGAGCGCAAGGAACCTTATCGTTATCTTTTTGACAAGGGCCGGACAAAAGAAGGCTTTCATGGGCAAGAACAGATCTACTTTCTGATCGAGCTTTTGCCCGGTTTTCAACCCAACCACGAAACCAGTGACCCTGAGTTCCGTGCGCTGCAGTGGATCGTCCCGTCTGAATTCAACATCGAATGGCTGCCGCCATTCAAGCGCGAGGTTTACCAGCAAGTGCTACGTCTCTTCTTTGGAGTTGAAGCGAAGAACGCGGAGTGATGCATCTGGAGGCAAGCCGCTTTGGGTCGCACCCAAAGGACTTCGCGCTGTTTCTCGCGGCGCGTGCATAGCCACGGACTTTGTTTAATAGGCGGCTCCCGCGAACGGCCCCAACGCGTCGTTTGTCTCTTGTGCGTGCGTGAAACGAAGGAATCAACCCACGGACAAATGATCGCGCTGGGCAATTCGCGGGAGCCGCTTGCTTAACCCGATGTTCGGCCTTCCTCGCGCTGGAAAGAATATGCGAGGTCCTTTCGCACGCGCCAAAGCGGCTCCCCTCCAGCTCCAACCCTCCGTTTGTGCCATTCATCCGATTTTTTTACCTGATGCCAACTTTCCTTTTGACTCAGAGGGCTAATTCCGGCATCACGATGACGTATGCTGACCTTGGGAATGTTCCTCTTTCTGGGCTCCGCTCTATTAGGATGTGTATGGTGGGTGTGCATCAAGGATGACCCGAATCGCACTCGGTGACTTTTATTTACTAACGACTTCTGGCTTTTCCTCTGGCTACATCACTCGGCGAAAAACAGCGTTCCTCCCTAAAACCAAAATTTCTCGCTGTAAGCTCTAACGTCGCCCTACTTGCCCATCTGGTGGCTGAGCTTTTGGTCTGGCGTCTCCTGCTCCGTTCTCCCTCGTCGGCCTTGCGGCTTTCGGGACTTGCTAAAAGCGAGGCTTTCGGGGAACATTGTGTTGCAATATGAAATCCATGGGCTGGTCCCGGTTCAGTTGGGAGGCCAAAGATCTTCCGGAAACCAGCCGGTACATCATCACCGAGACTTACGGCCTCCGGACGGCGAGCCGGCAGGAGAAGGTATTGATTCAGCAGGTCATTAACAGCTGTTTTGCCCAGGAATCATGTTGGAATGACGTCGCCTCCAAACTCATGCCCCGATTACAACAGGAAGTGGAGGATAAATTTGCTCACCATCGCGAAGGCGATTGTTTGGTTCTCACGCACGGGAATCGAGTTATCGCCGCATCGGTGATCGATAGCAGCCGAAGTAGTGACAATCATTTGCTCACGGGACCGTGCATCACAGTGGAATACCGAAATCGTGGGTTTGGAGCCCTTCTGCTAAAGGAATCGCTATTGCTGGCAGCACAAGGCGGCGCCGAAGTGCTGTTTGGAATCACCCGTGCGAACAGCCCGGCGGCAAGGTTTGTCTACCCCAAGTACGGCGGCGTATCAGTTCCTTACGAATTTGACCTTGGCCAGTCCGGCATAAGCCACTGGCGGGTGGCGTGAGGCGAGTAAGCCGTCGTAAGCCGTCGTAAGCAGTAAGTAGTAAGCCGTAAGCAGTTGGCGTGACGCCGAACCTACCGACCCTGTGAACCGCTGCTTCCCAGTCCACTGATTACTGAATCACTGCCCACTGCTTACCGCTTACTGCTCACTGCTCACCGCTCACTGCTCACCGCTCACCGCTCACTGCTCACCGCTCACCGCTCACCGCTCACTGGCGCGTGGCAGAAACCTCGGACCTTGATCCTCATCTCCGCCGTCTAAGCTTGGCCAACACCCTCTCAAAAATTGTCCACGCCTCAGGTACTCTAAACGCCAGAGTACCACACAGATAAAGCGCACCGTACCACGGCAGCAGAATAACACCGGCAATGAAGGGGTGTCCGTCGAAGAAATGCTTGAGCGGGAAAATAATAGTAACCGCTAACAGTGCCGAAGCCCATAAACGAAGCGCCAAGCCGGGGGGCAAAAAGAACGGATCAACTCTTTTCCGAAGCGTCCCCCGAAGCAGTAAGAATTCGATCCAACCGGCGATCCCGGCGGAGGCGGTCAGACCCGCGAGCCCGAGCTTAGGATCGAGGTGCAACAGTTTCGGGAGGGGGAAGGCAAAGAGATAGCCGAGAACGATCGTGAGCACCACCCGAACAATCGCAAACCGCAGCGGCGTCCGCGTATCCCGGAGGGCGTAAAAGGTAGAAGAACAAAGACGGCCGAAAGTCGAAGCCAGTAGACCGACTCCGGATCCAGCCAGCAACGCCCAGAGATAAAGGACATCCTGATGGGTGAAAAGCCCGGTTTGGTAGATGAGTGCGCCCATGGTGTCGCCTAGCCCGACAAAGCCCGCCGAGGCGGGAATTACAAACAAAGCCATTCGCCGCATGGCGGCGTTGAGGCGCTGGGCTAGTAAACTCCGCATGTCGCTTTCATCGCTGCCCATGACCCGAGACATGGCTGGAAGTTCTGCTGCCGAAATCGACATCCCAAAAAGGCTAATCGGCAATAAAGCAATCGTCTGGCCGTTCATCAGCAGGGTGACGGAGCCCGACGGCAACAGACTGGCGAAAAGCGAATCGATATAGGCGCTTAATTGGACTACTCCGCGGCTAATGAATACCGGGCCGAAACTCGTAAATACGTTTCGGACTTGTGTGGAAGCCAGATCCAAAGAGAAACGGATACGGCCGGTGACACGGAAGACGGTGGGCAACTGGACCCCGAGTTGTCCGAGAGAACCGGCCACAGAACCCCACGCCACGTAAATGACGAGATCGGGAAGGGAGCGGACCCCTTGGCACGCCAATAGCACTGCTATGATAACGATGTTCCAGACGACCGGCGCCGTATAGGACAGAAAGAACTTGCCGTGACTATTCAGAATCCCCAAGCACCAGGCCGAGAGCACCAAGGCGCCGATCCCGGGGAACATGATCCGTACCAAAGTAATCGTGAGTTCTCTCTTCGGTCCGTGAAAGCCGGGTGCGATAGCGTCAATCAGGAGAGGTGCGCACAGCACTCCGATCAGGACCAGGCCCGACATTAGGACAGCCAGGACTGAGCCGATCACACTGGCCACCTCATCCGCTTCTTTGTCGTTTTTCGCCCCTAAAAGCCGTGCGTAAACCGGAATGAACGATGCCGATAGAACGCCTTCACCGAAAAGGTTCTGCAGGAAGTTCGGGATGCGCAGCGCTGCTCTAAAAGCATCGGCCGCGTCTGAGGTGCCCAAGTAATGCGCCAGGGCGCGGTCGCGGACGAGACCGAGAATCCGGCTGAGCAAGATCCCCGTGGCAACAAGCACTGCCGGCCGTCCGGAAGGCCTTTCGGTCTTCGCGGCTTCTACGGCCATACTGGAAGAGTATCGGCGTATCGGCGTGTCGGCGTATAGGCGTACACGCTCCCGACATAAAGGAGGAGTTCAAGGAGTTCAAGGCCGGAGGCAAAGCCGCTTTGGATGCCCAGACGACCTTGCAAGCTTTGCTCTATCGCGAGCTGTCGCCAGAAACTGTCGAGAAGCAGGCGGCTCCCGCGAATTACCCAGGGCGTTACATGTCTGTCGGCGTTTACGGATTAGGAATGCCCAAAGAACCGAAAGAGTTGGCAAACACTGGGTCATTTCCGGGAGCCGCCTGCTTTCGTACTCTGCGGCTTCACTCGCGCTGTCAGGAAATCTATGAGGGCGTCAGGCTCAAGCGCCAGAGCGGCTTGCCCGACGTAGCCTCTCGGAGTCTAAACGACGAGGCGAAGTCTGGCTCCCCTCCAGACGCGGGGTCGTCGTGCGCTCTTTTCTTTTTCGGAAAACCATGAGAACGGTTGCGCCGCCGCCCGAGATTAGCACGACCAATGCGATGATCCATCTGAGGCCGAACACGGCCAGAAATGGCGGACCGAACACGGTGAAGAGGCTAAATATTAAGAGAAGCCAACCCAATGCCCCGACCATGGTAACGCCTAAAAAGCGTTTGGTTGGGTATCTCATAAGACCGGATACCACTAAAAGTGCGGTTCGCGTTCCTAGAACCAGCCGGCTAAAGATGAGGGCCCACCCACCGAACCTCGTGAACCAGCTTGAGGCTGACTCTACTTTTTTCCGGGAAACGAGTGCTCGGCCCCAGCGTGAGTCCAGCGCCCTTGCGCCACCGGTCTTAACTAATAAATAAATCGTGAAATCGCTGCTCCACATCCCAAGGAAACAAGCCAGGAAAGCTTGCCAGGCCGGCACGACTCCGTTCAGGGACAGCAAAGCCCCGCTGACAATCGCCGAATCTTCCGATAACATCACGGTAAAGAACAATCCGGCGAGAATGGCGATGCCAGCGTGCTCGTTCATTTTGAAGGCGCCTACGAAAATAAAGTTGAATTCAACTGAAAAACGATGGATGCCAAGATCCAGCAAAAAAGCCGGTCCTACTGAAATCCGACCATCTATAACGCCGCGATTGACACACAAGTAAAGAAAACACCACATGATGTGCGCAAAAAGCAAAGCCCGATTGATACTGGTTGCACTCGCCAGTCTATCCCTCATCCCGTGTCTCCCGAAGGCGATGGCGGGGAGTGCAAGCATTACGGAATCCCCTGGCAAAGCGGTCGTAAGCGGTCCGACTCAGAGCGAGGATTTCATCCACGGTGGGCAATGGGACGTGATTGTTACCGACGGATTTTACAGCATGGACCTGTGGCCTAGACTTCGCCACCCCGTGTACGACTTTAATGAGACTGACCTGCAGCTCGGTTACATGTTGCCGGTGATCGGCAATAGCTTTTATCGCGGCAATTTTGAAGGTCTGGCTGATCTCTTTCTATGGGAATCCACTCGTCAGCATTCGGGCATCCTAGGTGGCGGTGCCCTCGGCCTTCACTATAACTTTGTGCAGCCGGGCTGGCGGTTCGTGCCTTACATCGGTGCCAGCTTAGGACTTAGCGGAAACGATCTGTACGTTCAGCAGAGTCAGCGAATCATCGGTGGACCGTTTGAATTCGTCCTGCAAGCGAACGTGGGAGCGCGATATTTCATCGATAAAAATTGGGGTTTGATGATTGAGGGCGGATACCAGCACGTCTCTAACAACGACATCTATCCTCGCAACGTCGGGGTCAATCAGACCGGCGGCCGGTTTGGCATCTTTTGCACGTTCTGATGGGGCCGGGAGCTAGGAGCTAGAAGGGCCATATTTGGTGGGGCGAGGCTCCCGAACGGCCAGATCGGCCTAGCGAAGTGCCTCGTGATCCTCGCTGAGTCGCGCTATTAGGCCATTAAACGCGCCGAGCCGTGGTCTATCACGGGCCACGGCTCGGCGCATCGATAGGCCTTTATCACCAATCTTTGGCGTTCGTGCCACTTTCCCTGGTCGAATTAACAAGCCGTGCGGGAGCCTCGCCCCACCAAACATGGCCGTCCTCCTAGCTCCTAGATTCTAGCTCCTGGCTCCTGAACTGATTACTGACCTACGGATTACTGATCACTTTCCTGTGTTGCAGCAGCGCCCGATTCCGGTGGGCAATGACCGCTGCTGCTCGTTCTTCCGGCCAGGGATAGAATCCTTCCCCGGAACGTGGCCCGGTCTTTCCAGCTGCGACCTTTTCTTTCATCAATTGAAGAACGTCTTCGTCTTTTGCCAAGAGCGGCATCAGGTAGCTCGCAATCGTAAAAAACGTATCGAGTCCACCGAGATCGGCGGATTCGATCGGGCCGACCACGGAATAGCGTGGCCCCAGCGAGGCTTTCATAGCGGTGTCAACGGCTTCCGGAGTTGCTGCTCCCGAGCGCACGATAGCGAGCGCTTCGCGTAACACTGCGTACTGAAGGCGGTTACCGATAAAGCCGGGAATTTCTTTCGCGACCAAAACTGGATCAGTGTTAATGGAACGCAAGAATTTCAGAATGAGATCGGTTATCTCCGGCTTGGTCGCCGGATTCGGTACCACCTCGACTAATGGGATCCCGTGCGGCGGATTCCAGAAATGAACCACGAGAAAACGCTCAGGATAACGAAAGGGGCGGCAGAGCTCTGAAGGAAGCAGACCCGATGTGTTGCTACCGATAATGGTGGAAGGAGAGACGATTTGTTCTAGCTGGGTGTACAACGCGTGTTTGGCTTCCAGATTTTCAAAAATCGCTTCCAGAATCAGGTCGCTTCCCTGGCACGTTTCTAAATCGGTCGCGCAGACAACTCTGGCGGCCACAGTTTCCGGATTTTCGTCGATTAGCTCGGCTGCCAAAAGTTCGGCCGCAATTCCTTGAATCCTGCTTTTGGATTCGTCCAATCGCCCTTGGTCGGTATCGATCAGAGTCACCTTCAATTTGGCTGCCGCGAACACCGCTGCGATGCCCGTGCCCATAAGACCGGAGCCGATAACCGAAGCCGTGGAAAAGACCGGACTGGAAGACTGTGACATAGCCGAGGGTTGATCCATACCGAACAAAAATCACGCGAAAAAACTTTCCTGAAAGTGCGAATGCGCCAGCTCGGGGAGAAAACAGAAGCCTGATTATGGGCCTGGGCATGCTGGCTGCGGTGGTACCATCTTTATTAAGATGACTTCAGAGGGAGTCGTCACTACCGTCTATAAATTTCCCGGTATTTCGGCTCCGGGGAGGCGCTAATTCAGGGTACGGACGGGAATTTCTATGGCACCACCTTCAGCGGCGGGTCGGCAGAACGGGGGACGGTATTCAAGATGACGTCGGATTATGTAGTAACCACGTTGCATGAATTCGTTTCAGAAGTTGATGGGGCGCTTCCGGGTGGGGCATTGGTACAAGGACCAAACGGTAACTTGTACGGCGTGACCCAAGCCGGCGGTACTGGCAAAAGCGGGATCGTCTTTGAGATTAGCACGGATGGATCGTCCTATATTGTGCTGCACAACTTCGCGGACGCAGCGTCCCAAATGACGGGAAAGATCCGGTTTGCACCTTGATTCTCGCATCGGATAACAACTTTTACGGAACTACCGCTACCGGCGGGACTCATGATCTTGGAACGATCTTCAGGATTACCCCGTAAACTTCCATCAGTGCGTTCGCGTTTGGAGGAGAAAACGCCTCCTGAAATAACTATCTCGGTGTCAGGCCCAGTAGTTCGCGTTCGCTGGCTTCAGTTCAGGAGGTAGCTCCTAACTCCTGAACTGATTACTGACTCACTGATTACTTTTTCCTGTGGGCGTTCCCGCGTGTTCATCTTCCTTTTATCGTTCCCGGTGCTCCCGGCGCTCCTCGGCGTTCACGAGCGTTCAATTACTCGCTGGAGGCGGTTAGGGTCGGACAAAACGTAAATCTCCGCGATCCGGTCGTTTGACACTACAAAGCATAACACCGCCATCGGTTTTCCGTTGGGGAGCCACGACATAATCCCTGGCGTTCCATTCACGAGTACGGATTCAGTTTTCTGCACCAGCTTGGAGAATTCGAGAGCCTGCTTCGCAACCACATCAGCGCCATGGATGCCTTTCAAAGCAGGGCCGCGGTCGGCCAGGAGCACGACCTTAGGATCTAGCACCGCGATGAGAGATTCGAGGTCACCTGTTTGTGCTGCAGCCACGAATGCATCAACCGCTCTTCGCTGGCGCGCGGTGTCCTTGTCCGGCATCGCCGCGCCTTGCACGCGTCTTCGGGCACGGCTAGCGAGTTTCCGGGCGGCCGTAGAAGACCGTCCTATGATTGCAGCGATCTCTTCAAATGGCAGCGCAACTTCGTCCTGGGGATTTCCTTCACGAATTACGATGAAATCAGGGATGGCCACATCAAGGGATTCTTCCCGCTTTGAGCTGCGTGAGCGGAGCATATCTAGGCAAATTCGGCCAACAACTGTCGTCAGCCAGCCACGGATATTTCGATGTGGCTGTCTTCGGTCCGGCTAAAGCGCAGCCATGTTTCCTGAACCGCGTCTTCCGCGTCCGCGATCGAACCAAGCATCCGATAGGCGACATTGCGGAGCTGCGGGCGATTCTCCTCAAATCGCTCAGCTAGCCACTCCATTCTGCTTGGCTCACGGTGTCGCTGCACCACGCCCAAACTGTTCCCCAGTGCGAATTAT
>JAFAIO010000466.1 GCA_019236675.1 Verrucomicrobiota bacterium | reverse complement strand
ACATCAGTCTTGCTCCGATTGGTCAATCATCATTTCCTAAGCCGTAGCCAGGTAGTCCGACTACGCTTTAGTTGATGAACCCCCTAGAACAACGCATCGGATATAAGTTCCGAAACTCGCTGCTTTTGGCCGAAGCGCTCACTCATCCCAGCCTCGGCCATGAAACTCAGCGACATCATTTCGATAACCAGAGGCTTGAGTTTCTCGGTGATGCAGTGCTTCAATTGATCTTTACCGAGCACCTCTTTCGACTATTTCCGCACTTCAGCGAGGGACAACTGACCAAGCTGCGGTCGCGGCTCGTGTCGCGGGAAGGTCTCAAGGTCCATGCTACGAATATCGGCTTGGGTACCTATCTGATGATGGGTCGCGGAGAAGAGGCCAGCGGGGGCAGGGAGCGTGCCTCGATCCTAGCGGACGCCTTCGAGGCGCTGGTGGGCGCGATGTACCTGGATAGCAATCTCGAGGTCGTGCGCCGCTTCATCCTCGAGGAGGCACACGAAGATATTCAACACCTGGCCTTACAGCCATTGGAAGTGAATCCTAAAGGCCAGCTCCAAGAGATCCTGCAAGCCATCTCCGCCAAAAGCCCGGTCTACGAAATTGTTTCCCAGACCGGTCCCGAACATCAAAAACTGTTTATCGCTAAAGTGATTTGGGACAACGCCGAGCTCGGGACAGGCGAGGGCTCAAGTAAGAAACAGGCCGAAACCGCTGCCGCCCTGTCCGCTCTTCGATCCCGGCTATGGGAGGACGACGCTTCTGCCACTGCTAACCCAAAAACGGAATCGGCCGGTTCGTAGACCGGAGATACACCAGGGCGACACCGAGCAAGAAGAACGCCGCTGCCGGAGTCCATGCCGCCACGAGGGGTGAAACGCGCGAACCTGCTCCTAAAGCCGCAAAAATCTGCCCGGCTCCGAACAGCCCTAGAAACAGAAACAAGCCCGCCGCCACGCCTCCGAGCGAGCCGCGCCGGGAGAAAACCACGCAAAGCGGGCTGGCCACAAGCACGACTACCAGCACATTGACCGGCACAGCAAAACGATCCCAAAGCTGAGTCCGATATTCAGCTAGCGTGCTAGTAGGAAAATCCGAATTGACCTTTAGATAGTGTTGAAGCTCGGGCACGGTCATCATCCGGCCGTTCAGCGCTGAGCTGCCTAATTGCCAAATCGTTTCTGACCAACCTGTTTCTTCCTTTTTGTCGAAGAACTCTTCATCCGTGACGTTCCCGTCTGCGTCTACGTACGAGACCTTACCATCGTACAAGATCCAGTTGCGCCCGCTGTGAAGCGCTGATTTGGCATACGCGATCCATTGGATTACCTCGTTCTCGTCCTGCTGGGTGATCTCCAAGCCTTTGACTTCGCGCGTCTTGGTATTCAGCAATTGGACAAACCAGATTCTATGCTGCTTCCGATTAACATAGACGTGTCCATCCAAATACGTGACCTTGGAATGCCCCTTGGACACCTCATCCATCCGGTTGTTCATGACGTAATACCCTGTCGGCGCCAACTCGTAGTTCAGATATGCGCAGACTCCGGTGAGTACCAATCCGAAGACGATCAAGGGCATTAAGACCCTGGGCACACTTCTTCCGGCACCTAGCATGGCCACGATCTCGTTACGCCGCGACATCCTGGTCAGCACGTAGAGCAGACCGAGTAAAACTGCGAGTGGCATCCAGAGGACCAGCATGTAGGGAACTTGGGCCAGGTAGTACATCACGATGACCCGCGTGGAGAGGTGCAGTTCCAGGAACCTGGGACCCTCGACGCCCAGTTGATAGACCAACCAAATGCCCAGGATCCCGAAGATCGAGTAGAAAAAGAACAGTAAAAAGTTCTTGAGCAAATACCGATCTAAGATGCCGAACAACACGGGGGTAAAATAAGGAGGAGTTCGAGGAGTTCAAGAGGGAGGAGCCAGGAGCCAGAATCCAAAGTCAGGAGAGGTTGGGTCGTTTGAGCACGCGTGACACTGGAGGGGAGCCGCTATAGGTCGTGCCCAAGAGACCAACTTCTTTAGTCTCGGCGCCGAACATGTCCGCAAACCTTGTTAAAGAGGCGGCTCCCGCGAACGGCTCGACGCGTGATACGTCTGCCGGCATCTAATTCGAACAAAACGATCCACGACCATCGCGCTGGGCGAAACATCACGTGCGGTAATTCCTGGAGGGGAGCCGCCTGTTTATCACCATTTTTGGCCTTCCCCACGTTGGGACGAATTCACGGGACCTTGAGCCACGCTCCAAAGCGGCTCCCCTGCTATGGGGATTCTGGATTCTGGCTCCTGGCTCCTTTGCCTCCTTGAACTCCTCCGCTCTCCACGCGATTATCTTCGTCTTATACTTATTTCGCCGTCCGTGATCGCTTTAAGGGAAGATTTTGATAACGAATTCGAAAGCTCGATCCGGGAAACGTTCGGACGCACCGGTATTTTGTCTCGGCAACCGAAGTTCGAATATCGACCCGAGCAGCAACAGATGGCCGAGTCGATCGCTCGAGCGCTCCGCGAGAATCGCCACCTGGTAGTTGAAGCCGGGACCGGGGTCGGCAAATCATTGGCCTATCTGGTGCCCTCGTTACTGTTCGGCCTCGAGAACCGCCGCAAGGTGATCGTTTCCACCCACACGATCAACCTGCAAGAACAGCTGCTTCATAAGGACATCCCTGCGGTGCGCAAATTGATTGACCGGCCTTTCGAGGCAACCCTGATGAAGGGCCGGCAAAATTACCTTTGTCCTAACCGTCTGCAGCGCGCTCTCCAAAACAGCGCAGACCTCTTCACTTCCAGCCAACAAGAAGAACTCTTACGAATCAAAGATTGGGCGCAGACGACGAAGGAAGGCACCCTGAGTGAGCTTGACGCAGAACCGGACCCCGAACTCTGGCTGCAAATCTGTAGCGAACCGCATCTGTGTACGCCGAAAACCTGCAGCGGAGATGGGAAATGTTTTTATCAGGAAGCCCGGAAAAAGCTGCTCACAGCCGATATCATCGTCATCAATCACACCTTGTTCTTTCTCTACTTGGAGGCCGTGGGCGAATTGGTGAATCGCGGGAACGGATACCTTTTCGCAAACGACTTTGCTATTTTTGACGAGGCACACACACTGGAGGCAGTCGCCGCGAAACAGGTCGGCCTCGGTGTATCCCAATATGGCCTCCGGCAACTTCTTTACCGGCTTTACAATCCAAAGACTCGCAAAGGGTTGTTCACGGTTTTGCGGGATGGCGACGCCGTCCGAGAGACGACAGAAACGGTTGAGCAGGTAGATCGATTCTTTCAGGCCGTCGACGCGCACTGCGATTTTGCGAAGGGACGCGAATTCAGGATACGGAACCCGGAGCTTGTTCCCGACACCATCGGAAATGCCCTGGCTCGGGTCCAAAACGCCGTTGTTTCGTCGGTTCGAGCCACAGAAGACGAGATCCTCAAAAACGAGCTCCAAGATATCGGGAGAAAGCTCCGAGATATTCGATTTGCGGTCACCGATTTTCTCCAGCAAAAGCCGGAGGAGCATGTCTACTGGGTGGAACGCACCGGTAAGACCGGGCACTTTCTTTCGCTTAACGCGGCTCCAATCGATATCTCGGAAATCTTGAATCGACTCTTGTTCGCCGAAGACCGCCTATGCGTTTTGACCAGCGCCACCTTATCGGTCGGCCGGCCTGACCTGGCTTATTTCCGGAACCGGATCGGCGCTTTCGAGGTTCAGGCCGTACAAATCGGAAGCCCGTTCGACTTCGAGCGGCAAATGCGAATTTACGCGGTCAAAAAGATGCCCGAGCCAGGCGACAAAGGCTACGAAGACGCGCTGGAACATTGGATCCGGCATTTCCTGGAGCTATCTCAAGGACGAGCCTTTGTGCTCTTCACCAGTTACCGAACCATGTCCTCCCTCGCCGAACGCATGGAAAGCGAGCTGCACAAGCGCTACACCTTTTTTGTACAAGGCCAGGGCCTTTCCAGATCACGAATGCTGGCCGAATTCAAGGAGTGCGGTAACGGGGTGCTCTTCGGGACGGATAGCTTTTGGACCGGTGTCGATGTGCCGGGTGAAGCTTTGTCTAATGTTACGATTACCCGGCTCCCATTCGCAGTCCCTGATCACCCCTTGATCGAAGCGAAATTGGAGCACATCCAAGCAAGCGGGGGCGACCCTTTCTCCGAATATTCTTTACCGGAAGCGATCCTGAAGCTGCGACAAGGAGTTGGCCGTTTGATCCGGGCAAATTCCGACAAAGGGATCGTGGTGATTTTAGATAACCGGATTTTGACTAGAGCGTACGGCCGCTCTTTTCTCCAAGCTCTTCCGAAGTGCCCGCTGGAAGTAGTTCAAGATGACGGATCCGGTTGAACAGCTGGTCACAACGATCAAGGACTCGATCGATGACCAGACCTTTCAAAAATTGACGCTGGGGAAATTTCAGGACGAGCTTTCCACGGTCCAACATGTCTATGTTCGAATCGTCGACCTGAAAACGGGGCCACATTTGTCGTTCGTTTACCGGTACCCGAACCAAGACATCACCAAGAACAGCGCAATTCCGGAAGGAATTGGCGTTATCGCAGGCTGGCTGGGCTCAAGTTGCAAATCGGCAACATTGCTGACCAGCAACGGGAGACAACAATTGTTATTCAGCCGGCGTAACAAACCGCGTTTGTTTTCGCAGGAATCCTCTTTCGCCAAGTCTACAGAGGACAAGTCGAATTCATCACAAAGTAGACTTCGCCCGGTCTCCGCCTTCAGCTACGTCGGCCAGGGACACAAAGGACACAAAGTTTTGTCTATGGAATTGGCTTCGGGGAGCGCGTTACCTTCATTGGCGGCAGCGAACAGGTCCCATGATCGCGAAAAGGTGCGTCTTCTAAGAGACGAACGGGCGCTGCAATTGCTTGGTGTCATCGATTCGCAAGGCCGTCCCCGGCCGCAAATGGGGAATAAATACCGCCAGGTACATCACTTTATCGAAGCATTGGCGCCGATTCTGAAGGGGACTAGTCCCGGCGAAACCCTGCATATCGTCGATATGGGTTGCGGGAAAGGTTACCTGACCTTTGCGCTCCACCGATTTCTCCAAGAAAACAGCCTGCGTCCGGTGACGGTGGGTGTGGAGAAACGCGGCCCTTTAGTCGAGTCGGCAAACGCCATCGCCGGGCAACTTGGAGACAACAGCATCCGGTTTATCCAAGGCGAGATCAACGATGTCGATGTGAAGCCAATCGACATTTTGATCGCGTTACATGCGTGCGATACCGCCACTGATGACGCTATCTACCGCGGGATCCAAGAAGAATGCCGTTGGATAGTGGTATCACCTTGTTGCCAACACGAACTCCGACCCCAGTTAACCGCGCCGACCGGCTTAGAACCTTTGTTCAGGCATGGCGTTCAGGTCGATCGAATGGCCGAGACCGTGACCGATACGCTTCGATGCCTTTACCTGGAAGCATGGGGCTATCAAAGCCGAATCCAAGAATTTGTCGGGACTGAACACACCGCCAAGAACTTGTTAATCGTGGCGTCCAGAACGCGCAAAGCTGGTCCTCGATCCGACTTAGTCGAACGAGCGCTGGAGTTTCAACACCGGTTCGGAATTCAGAATCAACGCTTGCAGAGGCTTCTGATGGTTTAAAAGCAAAATTTCACCACAGAGACACAGAGAACGGATCTAAGAAAAGTTTGTTTCTAGCCTTTGTGGTCTCTGTGTCTCTGTGGTGAATATCTTCTGTCTGTGTAATGAAACTTTCTGGCCAGCAATGGCGAAAGCTGCGGGAGCTGCGGCAGTTCTTCCTGAGTGCTAAACCCAATCGCGCGAGTTATTGGGATTCAGAGCAAACCGTAGAGCTGTATGATCAAACCCTGGCGGTGCGGATCGGCTGGCGCTGGGACGCGGTAATTTCTCAGTTGCGCTCACTACATTGGCAACCGCGAGAGAAGCTGTTTCTAGATTGGGGTTGTGGTTCGGGTATCGCTTCTAGAAAAATCCTCGAGGCTTTCCCAACTTTTGATTGCGCATACTTAGCGGATTTATCCCCGCACGCCGAGCGTTATGCTGCCAAAGCCGTCCGCACACAATTCCCATCCGTCTCCGTTCGCACCGGCATACCTGACAGCGAACCGTTTTGCCTTCTTCTGAGCCATGTTCTGGGTGAGCTCGACGAAACATCGGAAGAACTGCTCGCTTCGATCATCAGCCGCGCATCGAGTCTGATTTGGGTAGAAGGCGGTAGCGCAGCGCTGAGCAAGAAACTCGTGCTCTGGCGGGAGCGATTCGATTGGCCGGTGATTGCGCCGTGCACCCACCGGCAACCTTGCGGCATGTTGGCCCCAGAAAATCACATGCATTGGTGCCACTTCTTCACTCGTCCACCCGGCGAAACCTTCATGAGTGCGGAATGGGCCGAGTTCGCTAAACAACTCGAGATCGATCATCGAACCGTGGCCTTTTCCTATCTGGTCTTAGACCGCTCCGAGACCAACCAACCTGCTAGGCTCGCCAGGGCCATTGGTTCCACCCGCGTCTATAAAGCGTCGGCAAAGCTCCAGCTCTGCGATGCAAACGGTCTCCATGATGTTGAACTAATGAAACGCGATTTCCCAGATGTCTGGCGCGCACTCAAAAAAGGTTGGTCACCGGATCTGCTTAAAATCGAGATGGACGGGAATCGTATTTCGAGGTTGGAGACAGGAGGGGTTGAGCGCGGCGGGCGCGCCTGAAACTGCAGGGGAGCCGCTTTGGAACCTTCCTCAAGATCCCGTGAAATTCTTCCCATCGCAAGGAAGGCCAAATGTCGTGTTAAACAGGCGGCTCCCGGAAACTACCGCACGCGATGTTTTGTCCAGCGTCCCGTTTGAAGGTTATTCATTCACATAACGGCTCGACAAATACGCGTGCAGCCGTTCGCGGGAGCCGCCTGTTAAGAGAATCAGCAGTCCCGCACGCGCCGAGACGAATATCGCCGGGTCTTTCGGGTACGACCCAAAGCGGCTCCCCTCCAGTGTCACGCGCGCCTGGCGCGCTCAACGCTTCCTGGCTCCTTGAATTCTGACTCCTGGCTCCTTTTCTTGTACTGCTCAAACCCTTTTTCTTGCAAGTTGACACCGAAGAATTAAAGGCGATGCTGAAAATTCTCTCTCGGGCGGGGTAGCCAAGTGGTAAGGCCGAGGTCTGCAAAACCTCTATTCGCGGGTTCGATTCCCGCCCCCGCCTTATGTTCATAGCCCGACCTATGAATCCCGGAGACATCCCAAATGCGAATCATACGCAGGAGGACACTGACGCCATGAAATCAGGGTACCCACATTTTCGCCTTTATACTTGGATCGAAGACACTCAGACCTGGATGACGGAAGAAGGTCGATGGAAACAGTTACGCCGGATTCCTAAGAACATCCGATCGGACTTGAAACGGGGAAAATGCCGAATGTTCTCCGATTTGAACGGAAATGACTGTTACGCGAAGGTGGACGGCGTTGCGCAGCAACATCCTTATCGTTCCTGGCTGCAAATTCTGGGTTTAGAATAAGCGGCGCTGAAACCTGACGAAAACAGAGGCCTGCATTTATCCATTAGTTACTGCTAACACTTGGCTCGTAGATCCTGGCGGACTAATCGCGCCGACGGGCGTCGCCATCAACGGAGGGTTCCTTAATGGCTTGAGTATCCGGCAAATTCTCGCTCGGACGTTGGTCCGGACGAGCGGGGATTTGCTCCGGCAGACTTTCTGGATCGGGACTTATCGGCAATATTTCCTCGCCAATTTTCGGCTCGGGCGGCTCCAATTCCATCGCTCTCGCATTTTCTTTAGAAGCCTCAGGGTCAACCGGCGTTAGACGTACAGAACCCGGAGCCTCAGCTTCGACTTTTGATACTTTCTTTGATTCGAATAGCCCTAACGCTTCACGCACAGCGCCGGCATCCGGGAAATCCATCTCGACTTCGATATCAGGGGTAATTATCTGCACCATGAAACGCCGTTCGTCAGGCAATACCTGCACTTTGGTCACATCGTCATAGAAGACGAGTCCTTCGTCCTCTCGCTCGGTAATCGAATTTCTACCGTTTACGGAGAACTCTTGTGCGGGCGCTTCGGCGAC
>JAFAIO010000425.1 GCA_019236675.1 Verrucomicrobiota bacterium | reverse complement strand
GCGGAAAACAAGTAGCGATGTTAGTACCGACTACCGTCCTGGCGCAACAACATTACCAAACGTTACGGGAACGAACTTCGGATTATCCGGTGACGGTGGGGATGTTGAGCCGGTTCTTATCGGCGGCGGAACAGCGTAAGACGGTTGAAGCGATTCGGGACGGATCGCTGGATATTGTGATTGGGACTCACCGGTTAGTGTCGCCGGATATCCAGTTCAAGGATCTTGGGCTGGTGATCGTCGACGAGGAACAACGGTTTGGGGTTCGGCACAAAGAACGTTTGAAAGAACGATTCAAACTCGTTGATGTGCTTACGCTTTCGGCTACGCCGATTCCGCGCACGCTGTATCTCTCGTTGGTGGGAGCGAAAGATATGTCGGTGATTGAAACGCCGCCACCGAACCGGTTACCGGTCGAGACGATCGTTTGCGCTTATGACGAGCGCGTGATTCGAGACGCGATTCAACGGGAACTGAAGCGGCGAGGTCAGGTCTATTTTCTACATAACCGCATCCATTCGATCCAGCGAGTGAAAGAGAGGGTAACCGAACTTTGCCCGGGGGCGCGGGTTGAGATCGGCCATGGGCAGATGGATGAAGACGAACTTGAACGGGTCATGCAGCGTTTTGTAGGAGGAGAGATCGATGTGTTGATCTCGACGACGATCATCGAGAGCGGGCTGGATATTCCGAACGCGAACACGATCATCATTGATCGGGCAGATCGATTTGGGTTGGCTGATCTCTATCAGTTGCGAGGTCGAGTGGGCCGAGCTCAACACAAGGCGTATGCTTATCTGATGTTGCCGCGGGAATTGATGGGGGTCGGAGCGGCTCGCCGGCGAATTAATGCGATCAAGCAATATTCAGGTCTGGGAGCCGGATTTAAGATTGCGATGCGTGATCTGGAGATTCGCGGCGCAGGGAACATACTGGGAACGGCTCAGAGCGGGCACATCACGAACGTTGGATTTGAGCTTTATTGCCAGCTATTGCACGACGCGATTGAGAAACTGAAAGGCAAGAAAGCAAGGGGAAGGGCGGAAGCAGTTCTCAGGCTGGATTTTGTAGTGACGAACGAGGCAGAATTTGTGACTGCGGGAGAGGCAAAAGCGCCGGCATTCATTTCGGCCGACTACATTTCTCAGCCACACCTGCGAATTCAGGCATATAAGAAGCTTGCAGCCGCGATCAATGCGGAAGAATTGAGCAAGCTTCAAAAGGAGTGGCGAGACCGGTTCGGGCCACTACCGGAGGCGGTCAGCAATCTATTGTTGATGACCGAAATCAAGTTGATTGCGGGGAAGGCTCGAGTGGCGCGAGTGGAGGTGAAAGAAAACAAAGTGATGCTGCTGCGGGGAGGAGATTATTTGCTAATTGGAGATCGGTTTCCCCGCTTGACTTCACCAGACCCGCAATCTAGGCTCGCCGAGTTGTTGTCCCTCCTACGGAGGCTTTCATAATCATAGGCATGCTAGAGAAGATTGTTTGTCGCGTTTCGTTCGTCGCGTTGCTACTTGTGCCGGGTGTAGTGTGGGGTGAGGCCGAGGTAATCGATGGAATTGCTGCAGTGGTTAACGGCGACGTTATCACGTTTTCCCAAGTTCAAGAAGTTGCTGCTCCTGAGGAACAATCTCTGAAGCAGCAGTACACCGGCCAGGAGCTGATCGACAAGATCAAGGAAACGCGGTTGGCGGTATTGAACGATCTGATCAATCGGCAACTCATCCTGCAGGAATTTAAGAAGAAAGAATACAATCTCCCGGATTACGTCGTGGAAGAGCAAGTCCAGGAGATCATCAAGGATGAGTTCGGTGGCGATCGTCAGGCCTTTGTGCGAACTTTGCAGGCGCAGGGGTATACGCTGAACAAGTTCCGGGACAAGGAGAAAGAAAAGATCACCGTGCAGGTGATGCGTCAGAACAAGCTGAAGGACGACAATTTTACGCCGTCGCCGGAGGCCGTTACCGCCTACTACAATGCGAACAAGCAGGAGTTCGCGACGCCGGCGCAGGTCAAGCTTCGGATGATCGTGCTGAATTCCGATCCTCTGGTAAGCGATTCGGCGAAGACCACGAAACAGATGGCAGACGACATCCGGGACAAGGCGATACATGGCGGCGATTTTGCGACTCTAGCCAAGACGTATTCGATGGATGGAACCGCTGAGAACGGCGGTGACTGGGGCTGGGTGGACGAGAAGACCTTGAATCAAGACCTGACAAAGACCGCGTTTGGCCTGAAAAAAGGAGACGTAAGCCCGGTGGTCCAGATCGGTGATTCTTTCTATCTGCTCTTTTGTGAGGATAGGAAAGACCCGAGCATCACGGCGCTGAACGACGTACGGGATAACATCACGAAAAAGCTGTCACAGATCGAGAAGCAAAAGGCGACACAGCGGTGGTTGGATGGGTTGCGGGAGAAGGCGTACATTAAGGTTTATTAGCGGGCACGCGGTTCGCGGAAGGGCGAAACGGCGAATGGGCGACGTGGCGAAGCGGCGATTCTGATGCGATTAGGACGAGCTCCGGCTCGTCCTTTTTGTTTTCCGGCGTGCGCGCGGTTCGAGTTTATGGATGAGCGGGTGGTCATCCCTACCCGGTGGAAGGCTTTCAGTCGAGGACGAGGACAACGACGATTACGATGGGGGCCTTGCTATAACGCATGGATCAGGGGAATGGTTCGGGGATGAGGTGGAATCCTCGGGTTTATTTGAAGGCGTTCGACGTGGGGTTGCAGGACACGTTTGTTTATCGGTGGAATTTCTTTCTGCGGTCGATCTTTGAACTGTTGCCTTTGATGGGGACGGTACTGATCTGGGGGGTCGTGTTTGACCAGCGAGAGAAGGGAGTTGGAGGCTTCGATTTTCGGACGGTGGTTGCCTATTTCTTGATCGTCTTGTTCCTGGACGGTCTGGTTACGCCCAAAGATGATGAGTTTCGGATCGCGGCTGACATCAGGGAGGGACAGATCAGTGCGTTCCTGGTGAAACCGATCAATTATCTTCTCTACCGGTTCAGCCTTTTTGCCAGTAGCCGGTTGCTTTTCACGGCAATGACTTTGCCGGTTTTTCTGTGTCTTTTCTTTTTTACCGCCGGTTATTTTAGTTGGCCGTCCGACCTCGGATTGTGGCTGGTGGCAGTGTGGACAACGGCAATGGCGGCGCTATTGCAGTTCTTTATTACGATCTCGATTGCGCTCTTGGCGTTCTGGATGTTGGAGATTTCGACTGTCGTTTTTATCGTTTATTCGTTCGAGTATATGCTCAGCGGAAGAATGTTTCCGCTCGCCTTTATGCCGGAGTCGGTTCAGGAGGTGTTGCGGTGGTTGCCGTTTCCTTATGAACTTTATTTTCCGGTGTCAGTGCTGATGAACCGGGTGCATGGAACGGATCTTTGGTTTGGGGTGGGGATACAGGCGTTTTGGGTCGTGGCCGCCTGGGCCGCGGCGCAACTGATGTGGAAGGAGGGGCTAAGGAAGTATCAGGCCGTGGGCGGGTAGCGTAGCGCTTACAGCGCTACGCTAATGACAGATGACAAATGGCAGGTGACAGATGGAGTCTCCTGTCCCAAGCCGATAAGCCATTTGTCATTTGTGATCTGTCATTTGTCATCGCGCATGTGCGCGCTGTTAGCGCACATACGCGGAGGCGTAGGTCATGGTATTGGCGCTGCGGGTTTGGCGGACATGACGATGGATCCAGATGCTCTCCAGCACACCGAGAGCGAAAAGGATCAGGACCAAGAAAGAGCCGCCATAACTGATCAATGGAAGGGGGACACCGGTGATTGGGGTGATAGAAACGTTCATGCCAATATTCATGAACACGTGAGTAAAAATGAGCGCGACGATGGAGACGGCAGCCAATCTGCCTAGTTCATCCGGAGCAATTGCGGCAATGAGTAAACCAGTGAGCAGCAAGGCCGCGTAGGCGGCGATTAGAGTCACGTCACCAACAAAACCGAACTGCTCGGAGATACCGGCAAAAATGAAGTCGGTATGGACGATCGTCGAAGGAAGGAACCCAAGTTGGATCTGGGTATTGGGAGCGGCGAATCCTTTTCCATTAAATCCGCCAGAGCCGATGGCGATCAGCGCCTGATTGATGGTCCAGCTGGCGCCCTGGGGGTCATAATCCGGATCGATAAAGGTGGTGAGACGTTCGCGTTGATAGGTCTTCAGACCGAAATTCGCAACCACAGGCACAATGGCGACCGCCATAATGATGATCACCAAAAGGTATCTTTTTGGGATACGGCCGACAAAGAAGAGAGCCAAGAGTGGTGGCAGCATCACGAGACACTCGCCCAGGTCAGGTTGAATCAGGATTAGTAGCCAGGGTGGCGCGATGATCGCGGCGCAGCTCAGAATCCGGCCCACAGTGGGCCAAAACCCCTGCCAGTTCCCAGTGTTAGCGAGCAGCCAGGATAGCAATAGCAGGGTGGAAATGATGGCGAGTTGAGCGGGCTGAAAGCTGATCGGGCCGAGCTCTAACCAGCTCTTGGCGCCGTAAGTGGTACGGCCAAAAAAATGGGTCAACACCAAAAACCCGAGACCGGCTAGGTATAAAAGCAGAGGAAAAATGACGTTCGAAAGCCAGATCCGGTAGTTGATAAAGGAAGTGACGAAGAAGCCGACGACAGCGATCACCAGCCAGACAATCTGGCGTCTCCACATTTCTTGGAGATAAGACTCTTCCCGCATGAAGGTGACGCTATAGATGGCGATGACCCCGAAGATGGCGAGGGCGATTGCTACTATCGCCAGCAACCAATTCATGCCCAATAATTTCCGAAGAAACAAATTCATGAAACTGGCGAGATTCTAATCAAGAGAAGGAACGCTGGCGAGCAAGTTTCGAGTGTAGTCGTGCTGTGGGTGCGTGTAAATCGAGACAGCATCGGCCTTTTCAACAATCTGACCGCGGAACATGACGACGACATCATGGCTGATATGTTCCACGACTGCAAGATCGTGAGAAATAAAGAGGTAAGAAAGCCCGAGCTCATCCTGCAGGTCTTGAAGCAGGTTAACGATCTGAGCTTGGACACTGACGTCCAGGGCGCTCACAACTTCGTCGCACACAATTAGTTTTGGTTCGACTGCCAGGGCCCGAGCGATACCAATGCGCTGGCGTTGCCCGCCGCTGAATTCGTGAGGAAACCGGCGGCGGTGTTCGGCCGAAAGACCGACCTTTTGCAGCAATTGAGCCACCCGTTCTTCACGTTCCCGAAGGCTCAGCTGAGGGAAATGAATTTTGAGAGGCTCGCTGATGATTTGTAAAATGGTCCAACGGGGGTTCAACGAACTGAATGGATCTTGGAAGATCATCTGAATCTGCCGGCGCCACGGCCGGAATTCTAAACCTGAGAGAGGCGTGATATCCGCGCCGGCAAATCGGATCGTGCCCGAAGTGATGGGGATCAATTTCAGGATGGCCTTGCCGACAGTCGTTTTGCCGCTGCCACTCTCGCCGACCAAGCCGACGGTCCTCCGAGCGCCGACGGTAAAGCTGGCGTCGGTGACCGCTTTGATGAAACCGGTGGTGCGCTGAAGAATTCCGGTTCTGGTTGGGAACCAGACGCTCAAAGACTGGATTTCCAGGAGGTCAGGAGTGGACGGCATGGGGTTGGAGGTCTCGCTTCGTTCTCGTCCTCGACTCCGGGCGAGCGGCGTAAAGGAGTGGACCTAGTAGACGCCACGGACCGAGTGGATCGGCAACGTAGGAGGCTCTATTAAGCGTCGGCCAGCCTACCACCCCTTCAGGGTGGGCGTCTCTTCTATTAGTACCTGGGCTTAAAACCCCAGGCTGAGTCCTTAAGTCCCTTCGGGACAAAGAACCGACAGAAAACAATACCGCACTCCAGTGTTCCAACACTCCGTTACTCCAATACTCCACCACTCCGCGTAGCCGGTTTCGAGGACGAGGACGACGACGATGGTTGAGGCAGGATGCTACGCATTCTGGCGGAGGATAGCCTCGAGGGGGCTTGTGGCTGAGGCGGTGTCACGCTCGTGACCGAGGCCGACCTCGTAGGCTATGCGGCCGGCCTCGACGGCGTTTTTGAAAGCGATGGCCATCCGGACGGGGTCGGAAGCGATGGCGATAGCGGTGTTCACCAACACAGCATCAGCTCCGAGCTCCATGGCTTCAGCGGCGTGGCTCGGCGCGCCGAGGCCGGCGTCCACGATCACAGGCACGAGAACCTGATCGATGATGATGCGAATTTGGTCCCGGGTGCGCAGCCCTTGGTTGCTACCGATGGGGGAGCCCAGGGGCATTACAGTTGCCGTGCCGACTTCCTCGAGGCGTTTGGCTAGAACGGGATCGGCATTGATGTAGGGCAATACCACAAAGCCTTCTTTGACAAGCCGTTCCGCGGCCAAAAGGGTCTCAATCGGGTCTGGCAATAGGTAGTGGGGATCAGGATGAATCTCTAGCTTGATCCATTTGGGCAAGCCTGCGGAGGCGGCTAATCGGGCGAGACGGACTGCTTCATCCGCATTCATGGCTCCGCTGGTGTTTGGCAGAAGGAGGTATCGACCGGGATCGATAAAATCCAAAATGTTCGCAAAAGGGTCGTGGCGTCCCGACAGATTAGCCCGGCGCAGGGCCACCGTCACGATCTGGGTGCCGCTCGCTTCCAAGGCGTCCCGCATCAAGAGGTTGCTTGGGAACTTTCCTGTCCCGACCAGGAGGCGGGATTGGAACTCGCGATCGGCGATACGAATAGGAACATTCTGCATAGCTATAAAGATTTCGCTCCTACGGAAGCTATAATGATTTCACTCCTATAGAGCTGGAATTTAAATGACTTGCCCCTTGAACAGTAGCACGTCGCCTTTAATCTGACTCTTGTGAGGCTCCAGGGCGAAGACAAATTCAACGTCAGTGGAAAACTTTTGTTAGCCCACCCATCGCTGAAGGATCCTAATTTTCGGCGGGCGATCCTCTTTGTTTCGAGTCATGAGGAGAGTGTCGGCGCGTTTGGGGTCGTAATTAATCGGCCCACGAATCAAAAATTGGCGGATTTCGTCGCCGAAGCGGATTTACCCGGGTTAGCCGGTGTTCCTGTGTACGAGGGAGGACCGGTCTCCTCGAACGAGTTGATCTTGATGGGCTTTCTCGGGGAGGACGGCGGTGAGCCGACTCGTTTCCAAGTGCCGTTGTCAATCCCGGATGCGGAAGAGATCTTGCGGGAAAAGCGGGGTTTTGTGCGCGCGTTCCGAGGGTACGCCGGGTGGGAGGCAGGACAGTTGGAAGGGGAACTGGGTCAGAATGCCTGGTTCGTCCGGGAAGCGGATGCGGAATTTATGGGCGGGGACCCTGATCCGTCACTGTGGCTGCAGTTTATGAAGGGCCAGGGGCCGGTCTATTATTTGTTGGCGCTGGCTCCGGATGATCCCTCGCTGAATTAGTGGGCGGTTGGGAACTTCGTAATCGTCGTCGTCCTCGTCCTCGAAAGTTGGTCTACCGTGTGGTATCTCCGACCGGTATCGTTTCGCCCTGGAGACAAACAGATTCGAGGTAACTTCCCACACGCTGGGAGGAACGCGCTTTCTCGAGGACGACGACGAGGACGATTACGAGGCTGGCGGTTGCGGGACTGCAAACTGCTAACTTGCCGTAGGGGCTTGGAGGGGATAAACAGGGCAGCATGAAGATTGGGGTTCCCAAGGAGATTAAAGAGCAAGAGCACCGGGTAGCGGTGCTACCATCGGTTGTTTATCAGCTAAAGCGCTTGGGGCACGAAGTGTTGGTGGAACGGAACGCTGGCGCTGGGGCGGGGTTTCCGGACGAGGAGTACGTGCAGGCCGGCGCCAAAATCCTCGACGATCATAGTTCTGTCTTTGAACAAGGCGATCTCATCATCAAGGTCAAAGAACCGTTGCCATCGGAGTATCCGCTATTGCGAGAAGGGCAGATTCTTTTCACGTATCTTCACTTGGCGGCGAATAAGACGTTAACCGAGGCGTTGATGCATAGCGGGGTGACCGCGGTGGCGTATGAAACGGTGGAAATTAACCGCCGATTGCCGCTGCTGGAGCCAATGAGCGAGATTGCGGGACGAATGTCCATCATCGTGGGTGGATTTTTTCTAGCAAAGCATCGCGGTGGCAAAGGGGTTTTGTTGGGAGGCGTCCCAGGAGTATTACCGGGAAACGTGATTGTTATCGGGGGAGGGACTTCGGGAATCAACGCGGCACGTATGGCTACGGGTCTGGGTGCGGACGTGACGATCCTTGAGGTGGATATCGAACGAATGCGGTTTCTTGACATTACAATGCATACGGCGCACACGCTTTATTCCAGTGAGGCGCATCTGTTAGAGATTTTGCCGCGCACCGATCTTTTAATCGGTGCTGTGCTAGTGCCCGGAGCCAGGGCGCCACGGCTGATCACCCGGGAGATGTTAAGAATGATGAAGCCCGGCAGTGTGCTGGTGGATATCGCGATCGACCAGGGTGGATGCTGTGAAACCTCAAAGCCAACGACCCACGAGAACCCGGTGTATGAAGAAGAAGGGATCGTTCACTATTGTGTAGCGAATATGCCAGGAGCTTATACGCGCACCGCAACTCAGGCGCTGACAAATGTGACAGCTCGTTTTGTTGAGTTCTTGGCGGAAGGTCTTTCGGCGGCGATAAAGAAACAGCCCGCTATCGTCGGTGGGATCAATGTGATGGGCGGTAAGGTCAGGAATGAAGCCGTAGCGCATGCGCATGCGCTGCCGTATGTGCCAGTGGATTTCTAGCGCGATCACGCGCGCTTTGAAATGACAGATCGCGGCAGGTGGACGAATGGGCGCACCGGAGGCAATTTAATTTGTCATCTGTCATTTGTCATCTGTCATTACGCGGAGCGCCTTTGGTTATCCCTGGAGCGTCGATGGGACCGGTCCCTATCATTTGTCCTGAAATGCGTCAGCGCGGCTTAATAGAACCAGTTATAGCCTGGGTCGGGGTCTTGAACGGTTTGGTTAGTTGCGTGTTCGCGCGGCTCGACGTAGTTGGCGCCGTGATTTTGAGTCTTGGCCGTCAACATGGTGCAAATCGCGAGGGTTAACAAACTGCTAACCAGTTTGGAATAGAATGGATGGTTAGTAGATTTCGTGGTTTTGTTAGTTGAATAAATCGGATTGAGTAACTTCATAGTAACTTCTTTTCCGATATATACCGGACCAGGAACGGTTCTATTCCCGGGCCCAGGCGGAGCAGGTGCGTTGTCCGAAGGGACTTAAGGACTCAGCCCGACTACGCAAAGCCTTCGTCGCGCCAAGATCTTGGTTTGGCGAGGCTCACAGCACGGGCGCGCGCCAAAGCGTGGCGACGGCGGCCTGGGGTTTTAACCGGGTTTACTTCGTCCTCATCCTCGAATCCCGTCTGCGGGGAGCATTGGAGTATGGAGTGTTGCGCCAAGCCGGAAATGCATCCGCGCACCGGGTTGAGGATGCTGAAGCGGCGGAAGAGATTTGTGGTGGAAGTTCCGTTTCATCAATATCCGGATCGGTGAAGTCTTTCTGCCGCCCGTCAGTAACACAACCCGCGGTGGCAGGGTGCAATTCGGACCTAGCACAGTAACCCATCACTCTGCGCGGTCGGATTCGAGGACGACGACGAGGACGAGAACGAAGCGCCTGGTGAAGGCGGGCACGTTTTTTTGATCGATGCCTGGGGCTAAAAACCCCAGGCCGAGTCCTTTCGTCGCTTCGGGACAGCGATGCTGCCCTAAAACTGCACGATGTGGACGGAACGGACGTTGGGGGTCTGCAAAGCGGCTTGCAGGACCGCGTCGGGCGGGAGTGAATCCAGATTAAGCACAGTCAGCGCCTTGCTATCTCCATCACCGCGGCTGAGTGACATGTCGGCGATATTGATTTGGTGGTTACCTAACAAGGTGCCGATTTGCCCGACAATGCCGGGTACGTCGTTGTTTTCAAAAATCATCAGTGTACCAACCGGGCGAGCTTCAACGAAATGGCCGTTGATCCGGACAATCCGCGGCGAAGCGCCCACGAAAGTTCCGGCTACGGAGACTTTGTGTCCTTCGCCTTCGACTTGGAGTTCGATGAGGTCGGTGAAATCACCCGTCACATTCTCTCTGGTCTCAAGGACGCGCAGGCCGAGATTCTTAGCGAGTGAGGTGACGTTGACTTGATTAACGTCGGCACCGCCAGCTTCTTCGAGAAAGCCTTTTAGCGCGTAGCGGGAAACGGGTGAGGTTTCTACCTCGTTCACTTTGCCGCTGTAATTGATATGGAAATGGTCGCAACGTTTCGGTGCGAGCTGCCGTAACAGGCGACCGAGCCGCTCCGCCAAGTCTAGGTAGGGGCGAATGACAGAGAGGGTCTTCGCGTCGATGTTGGGAACATTGACGGCATTGCGAATGACGCCATCCAGGAGCACGGAACGGATGGCTTCGGCGATCTCGATCCCGACGCTCTCTTGGGCTTCTACGGTTGAAGCTCCTAGATGGGGCGTGCACACCACATTGGGAAGCCGGAGCAAAGGCAGATCTGGTGGAGGAGGTTCAGTCTCGAACACATCGAGGGCGGCGGCAGCGATGTGACCGCTTGTTAATGCCTCATAGAGCGCCGATTCGTCAATCAGTCCCCCGCGAGCGCAATTGATCACGCGCGCGCCTTTTTTCATGAGGGCAATGCGCTCCCGGTTGAGAACGGAGCGAGTCTCGGCAGTCATGGGCAAATGCAGAGTCACGAAATCAGCTTGTGCGAGTACTTCATTGAGATCGTCGAGGAGCTCGACTTGGAGCGAGCGGGCGCGCGTGGGGGAGAGATAAGGATCGTACGCAATAGGGCGCATACCGAAAGCGATGGCGCGACGGGCGATCTCGCTGCCTATTCTTCCCATTCCGAGGATCCCTAAAGTTTTGCCGCTGAGTTCAACGCCTTCGAAGCTCTTTCGATCCCAGCGGCCAGCTTTCACGCTAGCATCGGCTTGAGGGATACTCCTGGCAATCGATACCAACAGCGAGAAGGCGTGTTCAGCCGTGGATACCGTATTGCCGGCGGGCGTATTCATCACGATAATTCCTCGGCGGGTAGCGGCTTCGACATCGACATTATCAACGCCGACACCGGCGCGGCCGATGGCTTTCAGCGATTTAGCGGCGCTGATCACCGGCGCGGTCACTTTGGTCTGGGACCGCACCACGATGGCAGCGTACGAATCAATAACCTGAATGAGCTGAGGCTCTTTCAGGCCGGTTTGCACATCGACATCGAGCCGACCTCCGAGTCGAAGAGCTTCTATCCCACGTGGCGAGATGGCGTCGGCAACCAGGACTTTCTGGTTAACCATGATTCAATTTCGCGAAGAACCCCTTTAATAACCCAAATCCGGGCTTCAATCCCGAACCGGAACCCCGTGTAGTCAGGGCCGGCAGCTCGGTGTGCACGGAACCACGAGTAGCACCGGTCGAAACCTGGGCGCTAATTCGTTGCTGATAGAGTGAGAGTGCCATCAATGGCCAGTTATTCCTATACATATCGTACTTCAAGTAGAACACCTTCGGGAAACCCGTTCCAGTAATAAGCTCTTCATCCCAAGATCCATCCTTGTTTTGAGTTTTAAGCAAGAACTCGATTCCGCGGCGGATACTTTCTCGAAAACAATCCCGGAACGAAAGCAGGCCCATCAAAGCCCAAGCGGTTTGGGAAGGAGTACTTCTTCCCCGACCCCGCAGCGAGCTGTCTTCATAAGAGGCGCAGCTTTCCCCCCAACCGCCGTCGTTGTTTTGGTGGCGTTCCAACCAATCGCGTCCCCGACGAATCCACGGTTCGTCCATGTCCAGACCGATAGCTTGAAGTCCTTTTAGCACCTGCCAGGTACCATAGACGTAATTGACACCCCAACGGCCATACCATGCCCCGTCGAACTCTTGATGTTCGCGCAAAAGCCGGAGGGCGCGAACGACTACCGGGTCAGAAGCGGTGAACCCGTAAGTACCTAAAACCTCTAGGACTCGAGCGGTGATATTGCTGCAAGTCGGATCTAGAATGGCGTTGTGATCCGCGAACGGGACGTATTCCAGAAGGCGGTTGGTTACATCCTTATCGAACGCAGCCCACCCTCCGTCCTTACCCTGGAAGCTGAGAAGCCATTTAAGCCCGCGATCATACATAGCGGAATCTTCTGGCTCGTACCCAGCGGTGCGCAGGGCTAATAACACCATCGCGGTGTCATCACTATCGGGGTTATAAGGGTTATTGAACTCGAAAGACCAACCGGAAGGTTCCGGCTTCGGGTTTCGGACGACCCAGTCACCTGGAATCCGGACTTCTCGGCCAGCAAGCCATTCTGTGGCGCGTTTGATCGGCTCATCGTTAATCGTCAACCCAGAACGAGCCAAAACCATCGTGGTAATCGCAGTATCCCACACAGGGGAAAAACAGGGCTGGATGCGGAATCCCTTCTCGTCTTCGACAAAGAGAGCCTTAAAATCGCCCTCTGCCTTGCGATAAAGGGGATGGTCAGGGTGATACCCAAGACAACGCAAGGCAATCAGCGAGTTGAGCATCGCCGGAAAGATGGCGGCTAGGCCGTCGTTCCCATCACCGATTCGTTCGAGCATCCAGCGTTCCGCGACTTGGAGCGCGTACCGCCGGAAGGGACGAATCTGGTGGTCTTCGCCGAACTTCAGGATGCGATCAAAGAAGATGAACAGTTTTTTTAGACCCTTTGCGTGTAAACGAGGGGTCTTCTCGGGTGCGACGTAGAGTTCTTTGATGCCCTGTTCGTCCGGGAGCCGGTGAGTGATCTTGTAATGGTTGATGATCACAAGAGGAACCACCATTGAACGGGTCCAGGAAGAGACGGTATAGAAATGAATGGGCGACCACCGCGGCAGGATGAGAAATTCAACCGGTATAGTTGGGACTGCATCCCAAGGAACTTGGCCAAGGAGGGCGAGGTAAAGGCGGGCGTAAGTATTTGTTTTTTCGATCCCGCCCAGCGCGCGTGCCCGTTCACGAGCTTTTACCATGATCGGGTGATTGGGGGAGAATCCAGCCAGCTTGAGAGAGAAGTACGCCTTGACCGTGGCGTTAACTTCGGAAGGCCCTTCTGGATAAATATTCCAACCACCGTCTGGGAGCTGTCGCTCCAAGATGTGACGGACGCATTTTGCTTCTAATTCCGGGTCGACCTCACCGGCCCAGTGCATAAAAGCCACGTAGTCAGAGCAGAGTGTCGAATCGACTACCAGCTCGCCGATCCAGTAACCATCTGGGGATTGCAGACTTAAGAGATGTTGTTGAGCCCTCGAGATTGCCGGTCCTAGCAAGGACAATAAATCCGGAGTATTTACCATGTTCCCGCCTCAAATATAGGTAGAACTATTCGCTAACCAACTCCGGATTTTGCACCGGTGATTTGGGCGTCGCCGAGACCCCGTTAAACACTTCTGACAGCACGACTTTACCTTTGGGGTTCGGCCGAGGTCCGAAATTGAAGATGATATTCTTCCAGGTATCCCCTGGCCTGCTTTGAAGTCCTAGAGCCGCGGTCGGCTCGTAACCGCAATGGGTCATGCAATTTTCGCAACGCGGGTCTTTAGCCACGCCGTCGACAACGCCGTAACGATCCCAGTCAACATCGCCGAGCATTTCGGCATAAGAACCGTAATGACCTTTACCGTCGGTCAGGAAGTAGCAAGGCGCTTTCCAGCCCATGACGTTTCGAGTGGGGATAGCCCAAGCTGAGCAGGTCAGATCCCGATCACCGGTGAGAAATTCCCAGTAGACCGGTGTCCCGAGCAGGCGGAAACGTTTCCCCCAGGACTTGGCTTCTGAAAATTTTTCGATCGTGCTCCTGCGTGTGAGGAAGAAAGCAGATGGATCAATGCCGAGGCGCTTCGCCATATCTGTCTTGGCAGCGTCATAATCGTATCCCGGAGTAACGGTGTGACCGTCTACGCCCAGATTGCCGAGGTACTCCAACAGCGTTTCGATCTCCTTCATTTCGGTCTCGCGATAGACCGTGGTGTTGGTTGCGACCTGGTAGCCAAGTATCTTGGCCATGCGAATGGCGAGAATGCATTCACGGAAAACGCCTTCGCGCTCTACGATGATGTCATGGATCTTTTCCAAGCCATCCAAGTGCACGTTCCAGTACAGCCACTTTGACGGAGAGATAACTGGCTTGGAAGCGTCTTTTGGCCCCTTCTTTATTTGGTCAGCCTCGCTGGGCGTCACCAAATGTTCGGCGAGCAGTTTACTGAGAAGCGGCTCAATTTCTGCGGAGTGCTTTTTGTATTCGCCCGCCAGATATTCCCGCATTTTGCGGCGCATGAACATCGCGTTCGTGCAGATGTAAACGATCCGGCCCTGCTCGCGCAGGCCCTCCACCAAAGCTTCGATTTGAGGATAGATCAGGGGCTCCCCGCCGCAGATTGAGACCATGGGCGCCTCACATTCTGCCGCCGCCGAGAGACAATCCTCCAACGGCATCACATTCTTCAAGGACGTGGAGTACTCCCGAATTCTTCCACAACCTGTGCAAGTCAAGTTACAGGTGTGCAGCGGTTCGAGTTGAAGTACTGTCGCGAACTTTTTCGTGCCCCGGAGTTTGTGCCGTACGATGTGGCCGGCGACTTTCAACGTAAGAGCCAAAGGAAATCTCATAGATAAGATTTAAGCGCCGCATACTAGCAGGCAACGGAGGAGATTCAAGGTCTAGCGTAAAGGGCGGCTTAAGGTGGGTTATTGCATAATGCGTTATTTGCCTGGAGTCGAACAAAACGTATTGCGTTGGAATAATTCGTATTTGGGGAAGTCCTATTAGATGTGTTACTTTTGACGGACTCCCCGCAAAGTTTGTTCGGGAGTGCCACCGAAACCGGGTAGTTGGCGCCAATTCGCGGAGAGGTTGGGTGGACGGAACGTGCTGGAGAACGATTTGGCACGTTTCGTAAAATAGGCTACTAATCAAGTAGACATTAGTTGGCCACTGGGCTATACATGTGCAAACGGCTTCCGGATTTTGTAGCTGTAGCAGGAGAAAAAAATGGCGTCGACTTCTTCACCTCCTCAAGTTGATTTTTCCCGGCCGCCCGCGCCGGCGTTTGAACCCCTAGAAAGTATCTCTTCTTATCCTTCGCATCTGGTTCGTTGGCGGGAGTGCGCTGACTCAAAGTACAAGTTATCGAGCTACGTTTTTATTGGACAACGGACTAATAATTTGCCCGTGCGGATGGCGTTTATAGCCGGTTTGCGGTCGCACGATGATTTGGCCCAACGAGCGCTAGCGAAGTTGCTGGTGGAATTGGAGGTGGCGCCCTTGGTAGGACGGGATTACGCGTTGTTCTCATACGCGGTAACGCGTGAACCCAGTGATAATGGGGCTGAAACCGCGGGCAACGATTGGTTGGATGAGTCATCCGGGGTGCAACCCGTCTTGCAAGTTCTAGAGTCGGATTTGGCTAGCAGTGACGTGGATGGGTTTGTTTCCATCGCCACGAATGAACGTCTGAGTGGGTTCCAATTTGAGACCGATAGCGAATTAATCGCGACGGAAGTGGCATGGCCAACGTTGGAGGTAGCAGGGAGGTTTGTTCGGCTAGCAGAGGAACCGGTTAAGGTTTTACCGAGCGCGGTTCTGCGCCGGCAAAGGGGGCTTGGGCGCGGGGTACCGAAACAGATGTTTGGTTTGACCCTGCGGACGCCGGAGGGTTCGGGTCCGGTCGAGCAAGTTTCAGCGATTGTTTTTTCTTCGATCCGGGTGTTGCAGGAGTATCGAAGGCTGCGGCGGGCAGCGGTGGATCTGTAGTAACCAGTAATCAGTTTAGGAGCTAGGAGCTAGAATTTAGGAGCTAGGAGGGCGGGGCCGTATTTGGTGGGGCGAGGCTCCCTACTAGCCCGACGATTTGACCAAGGAAAGTGGTACGAACGTTGAAAGACTAATGAGAAAGGTTTAGCGACGCGCCGAGCTGCGGCCCACGATAGACCACGGCTCGGCGCGTTTAATGGCGTAGTAACGGTGCTCAACGAGGATCACCGGCAACTTCGCTACAACAATTTGGCCATTCGGGAGCCTCGCCCCACCAAATATGAGCCCACCCCTACTAGCTCCTAGCTCCTGAACTGATCACTGACCTACTGATTACTGATTACTGATTACTGCAAAAGCTCAGAGGCGATGCGGGAGAAAGCGGCTTTGGGATCGGGAGAGGCGGTGATGGGGCGGCCAATGACGAGATAATCTGCGCCGAGTTTGATAGCCTCTGAAGGGGTGGCAAATCGTTTTTGGTCTCCCGCCTCCGACCAGGTTGGGCGGACTCCGGGCGTGACGATCACAAGGGATTTACCGAATTCTTGGCGGAGCGGCTGTAACTCAAGAGGACTCGCGATCAGGCCGGCGATGCCGTTGGCTTTGGCGAGCGTGGCCAAGGAGATAACCTGTTGGGTTACCGATCGATTGATTCCGATTTCTGCAAGTGTTGCTTCTGTTTGGCTGGTTAGAACGGTCACACCAAGGATAAGCGTGGAATTGGAGCCTCGACCCTTTACTGCTGCCTGACACATTTCGGAGCCGCCTGAGAGGTGGATCGTCAGCATGTCAGCTCCTAGAGCGCAGGCGGACTCAACCGCGGATCGCACCGTGTTTGGAATATCGTGGAATTTTAAATCCAAGAAGATTTTCGCGCCGAACGCTTTTACTTCTTGGACGAAGGCGGGTCCACCTAAAGCAAAGAGTCGGAGCCCGATCTTGTACCAAGAAACGTCGTTGCCCAGGGTCTTTACCATATCGCGTGCTGAGTCGGCCGAGGGCAGATCGAGCGCGACAATAATTTTATCTTTCGCTGTTACGGATTCTTCCACAGGGTGAGTCTGTATGAGGATGGTAACGCCAGCGAAGATAAATCTCACACTGGAAGTGCTCGGGCAAAGGCCAGACGGATATCACGAGCTGGCCACATGGATGATCCCGATCGGCCTCTACGATGAGCTGGCAATGGAGCTGTCGGGTGAGATGACCTATGAATCGAATCTTACGAGCCTGCCCTTTGACAGCTCCAACCTCATTTCCAAAGCGATCGATAGATTCCACGAAGAGACCGATCGGAGGGCGACTTACCGGATTGATTTGCGAAAACAGATCCCTATTGGTGCAGGGCTAGGTGGCGGTAGCAGTGATGCCGCCGCTGCTCTGCTTTTGTTGAATCAGTTACATCAGAACCCGCTAACTGATGAAAAACTGGCTAGGTTAGCCGCGCAGTTGGGATCAGATGTACCGTTCTTTTTGAAACGGTGCGCGGCTTGGTGCACCGGCCGCGGCGAGAAGATGGAGATGCGTGAGTTTCCGCACGATCGTTGGGTGGTTTTGATTAAGCCTGAGTTTGGGGTTTCAACCGCGGCCGCTTACTCGGCCTATAAGGTGTTGCCTTCCGAACTTAAGCGAGGCCAGACCAAAAAAACGGAGTGGGGCCTTCTGCGCAACGATTTGGAGCAACCGGTTTTTCAGAAATATCTGCTCTTACCCGAGATAAAGAGTTGGTTGGAACAACAACCAGAGACTGAACTCGCTTTAATGTCTGGGTCCGGATCCACGATGTTTGCGGTCGTAAAGAGCGTCGACGATGGAGAGCAGGTGAGTGGCCGGTTTTCGCTGTTTTTCGGATTTAAGTTTTGGGTTCAGGTGTGCCGGTTGAATCCGGGGTAGGGCGAAAATCTCGGCGCGCCCAGGATCATCGCTAATTGTGAGCGGTAGTTCGCGCCGGATTTGTGCCGCTGTGGCGGGTCGGCATTCATTGTGATGGTTGCGAACACGGCGTTTGGGGCCTAAGCAATGCGGTGGGTGGGGCACGGCGTGGCTCAAATCCGGCGCGGAGGATTCCCAATAGTAGCTACGTCCTGGGCGCGCCGAGATTTTCGCCCTACCTGGTTGAACTCCTTGAACTGCACGCGGTCTTCACCTAACGGTCTGGCCATGTCGAGTCCTCCTTCATTAGGATTAATTGCCGGGAATGGGATGTACCCGTTGCTGGTGGTGCGGGCGGCTCGGGAGCGAGGGGTGCAGAAGATTCATGTGGCCGCATTTGAAGGGGAGACGCGCCCGGAGATGGCGGAGGGAGTTGACTCGATCGAGTGGATGCGGGTTGGGCAACTCGGCCGGTTATTGAACTATTTCAGCAGAACAGGTGTTCAGCATGCGATGATGGCCGGGCAGATCGCGCCGAAGAACCTGTTCGAATTGCGACCGGATCTGAAAGCGCTAGTGCTTTGGGTGGGCTAAAGACCCGAAACGCCGAGACGATCTTTGGCGGAATCGCGAATGAATTGGCTAGGATCGGTGTCACCCTATTGCCGGCAACTACATTCCTTGAAGATTCATTGGCGGGTAAGGGCTGGTTAGCCGGCCCTAAACCGAAGCGACGGGCGATTGATGACGCAGAGTACGGGTACCGGGTCGCGAAAGAGGTAAGCCGGCTGGACATTGGCCAAACCGTGGTGATTCGGCATGGGACCGTCGTGGCGGTTGAGGCGTTCGAGGGTACGAATGAAGCGATTCGCCGGGGTGGAGCCCTGGCCAAAGGAGAGGCGGTGGTGGTGAAAGTATCGAAGCCGAATCAGGATTTTCGCTTTGACGTGCCGGTCATCGGGTGCCAGACGATCGAGGTAGCCGCCGAAGCTGGGGTTAAGATGCTCGCGATCGAAGCAGCCCGCACTTTGTTGCTTGATAGCGCAGCGGTTAAGGCTGCGGCTGGTCGGAGCCAGATCACAATTTACGGTATAGACGAATGAGTCAATCCATCCGAGTCGGAGTGGTTGGAGTCGGGAGTATCGGAAGAAATCACGCTCGAATTTGCTCTGCCCTGAAGGAAGCAAAATTCGCAGCGATTTTTGATACCAACAGCGATGTGGCGAGGAGTATCGGTCGTCAATATAACGTGCCCGTGGCCAGTTCGCTGGATGAGTTCATTGCGTTGGTGGATGCTGCGACGGTCGCAGCGCCGACTAACACACATTTCGAGATCGGCCGCCGTCTGTTGGAAGCCGGCAAACATGTTTTAATTGAAAAACCGATCACCGAGACGCCAAAAGAGGCCGAAGAATTAGTGCGTTTGGCGCGAGAACGCTCGGTAATTTTACAAGTCGGTCACGTAGAACGGTTCAACCCGGTGATGAGCGCGCTGCAGGAGCGATTGACAAGGCCGGTATTCATTGAGGTCCATCGACTATCTCAATATCCGTTCCGTAGTCTAGAGATTGGGGTTGTGCTCGATCTGATGATTCATGATCTCGAGATCATTCTGCATTTGGTGCGTTCGCCGGTGAAGAGTATCGATGCCGTCGGTTTACCCGCGCTCAGTAAAACGGAAGATATCGCGAATGCCCGGATCCGTTTTCAAAGTGGGTGCGTAGCAAATCTCACGGCAAGTAGGATTAGCCCGGAAAAGATGCGTAAGATCCGGGTGTTTCAAGCGGAACCCCAGACATATCTGTCGTTAGACTATCAAAACCAAGCCGGTGAGATCTTTCGATTGGCGAACGGGCAGATAACTCGAGATAAGGTTCAAATCGAGAAAGATGAACCGTTGAAACGAGAGCTACACTCCTTTATTGAGTGCGCGAGTCGCGGCCAGCAACCGTTGGTTTCGGGGTACGAAGGCACCGCTGCGCTTGAGCTTGCCATCCAGATCACGGAGTTAGTTGAGGAGAATTTGAAGTTGGTCAGGGCAGGAGGGGAAGGGGTGGGGGAGAAGTGAAAAGTGAAAGGTGGAAGGCCCTGCCCTGAGCAAGCGTCTAGCGCGTCGAAGGGTGATTGGTTAAAGGTGATTGGTGATGGGTGGGCGCGATAGAGGGTGGCTCGTGACGGCGGTGCATTTTTTTGTTCTCGGCGATCCCGGCGATGACGGCGTTCTCACTTGCAAGGATGGAGCTCCACGCCAACTGATAGTTGTGAAGCTTTACATTATTGCTGGGGAGTCCAGTGGTGATGGCCATGCCGCGGTGTTGATGAGCGAATTGCTCGCGATGGCGCCGGATATTGAGTTCTGCGGCGCCGGCGGCCCCAAGATGCGGGAAGTAGGCGGCTCACATATCTTCGATTGGACCCAGGAAGCGGTAGTTGGTCTTTGGGATGTCCTAATGAAATACCCGTACTTCCGAGGGCAGTTCTATCGTATGTACCATGAGATTATTGAGTTACAGCCGAGCGCGGTGATCTTTGTTGATTATCCAGGGTTTAACCTTCGGTTAGCTCGTTATCTCCATTTGAAGGGGTTTCGCGGGAAAAAGATTTATTACATCAGTCCGCAGGTTTGGGCTTGGAACCGGGGCCGGATTCCGAAGATGTCACGCTTTCTTGATTTAATGTTGTGCATCTTTCCCTTTGAAAGGCCGCTCTATGAAGCAAGTGGACTCCGCACTGAGTTCGTCGGGCACCCGATGCTGGCGCATTTGGAGAAGAGGAGAATCTCAGTCAATCGGGATCCAAAGTTAGTCGGCTTACTTCCTGGTAGCCGCGAGCGAGAAGTTCGCCGAATCCTTCCTCCGATGTTAACCGCGGCATCGTTGCTCAAGCGGCGGGACCCGGAAATTCGCTTTGAGGTGTCAGCAGCCTCAGAGAAAATGACAACTTTGATAGAAAAAATCGCGGCTACGAGCGGATTTGCCGGGCTACCGATCAGTGTGGCTAATGCATCCGGCCTGATGCAACGTGCCGCCGTGGGAATGGTGGCTTCTGGAACTGCGACTATGGAGGCGAGTTTTTTTCGATTTCCTTTCGTACTGATTTATAAGGTGTCCTGGTTGACATTTATCCCAGGCCGGTTGCTAGTCCGAGTTCAACATCTTGGGATGCCTAATATTTTAGCAGGGCGTGCGATGGTTCCAGAGTTCATCCAACACCAAGCCCGTCCCGAAGCGATCGCGGACGCAGTCTGGCAACTGTATAGCGATGAGTCCTCCCGTACATCGATGATTCGAGGGATGGATGAGGTGATCTTACAACTCACCGAGGTAGAAGCAGGACACCGTGCGGCCGAAGTAGTTTTAAGGGAGTTGGGCGCGCCGGCACTGAAGTAATTATTAGTATTGAATTAATCTAGTTCGGCACTTAGGATGCCCCCAGTTTGGGCCTATGACGCAGTTACGGTTAGGTGGCAAGAAGGGAAGAGCGGGGAGATTGTGCGGCGTTGTTTATTGCAGCATTACTCAGGAGGAGTTTGCTTTGTGAATAGAATTGGCTGTTCTATCAATCGTGAAGTTAAGGTAGCGCGCGACGACGGTACTTTTTATCTGCAGCGTTCAATCTGTTCGATTGAGCTGCGGTTTGAGGTAGAAACCGAGGTTTTCATCGCGGTTGGCTGGCACACGGGAGCGAAATTATTGGGACATGGCCGGAAGGAGTGGCAGTCCGATAGCTTGACCAAGGCCATAAAAGAGCTTCGTGAGTATACGCCTTCTCCCGAAGTACCCTATCCGCACTGTCTCATGGATATCTTGGCTCAGTTGCCGCTAAATGTGGTGAAGTTCAATCCGGATGAGGCCGCTGAGAACGCCGAGAACCCGTCTCAGGAACAATCTGATATTCAGCGATCGTCTTCGGCTTCCTGAAAGTTCGATCGAACCTTAATTAGAGGAAGGCGTTGCTCGGTACCGGCCGGGCGCAAGCATTTTGCACGGATTAATCTGTGGACGAGTACAAGCAGTTTGTTGAGTCGCTATGGGCGCCCTGGCGGGTCGAATATTTCGAACGACGCGATCAAGAGCAAAATTTCCTCGAGACAGCGGCGCATACTTCGAACGACGCCGAGCATCTAGTGATCTACCGCAGAAAAAGCGGGTTTCTGATCATGAATCGTTACCCATACTCGGCAGGGCACCTGATGGCGGTGCCATATCGGAAGGTTGCTGACCTCGAGACACTGACATCAGCAGAGCGCAGCGAACTACTGGACCTGGCTCTTTACGCGCAGAGGTTACTTCGCGACGTGGTGAAAGCCCAAGGGTTCAATGTCGGTTTTAACTTGGGTTCAGCGGCCGGCGCTGGTGTCGAGGGGCATCTTCATCTTCATATCGTGCCGCGCTGGGTGGGAGACCATAATTTTATGCCGGTCTTAGGCCGGACACGGGTGATTTCCGAGGGGTTGCAAGGTCTCTACGAGAAGCTGATTGCGGCCGTCGGCAGGAATCCGTGGCCTTTGGAGTGAGAGGTGTGGAGCTGGGCAGCCAATCCTACTCGTCCTCGTCCTCGAATTTGGTGTAGCAGTATTCTTCATCGGGTAGAATACCGGCCGCTTTGCGAACACGTTCGGGTGATTCGGGAGCCTCGCCCCACCAAATTGGAGGACGAGTACGATTGATACTAAACAGAAAAGGCGAACATGCGTTCGCCTTTCTGGCAGGGACCCTTTGGCCGGGGAAGGATTCGGCGGCTGCCGGATGATCCTTCCTCCAAGTGCGGCCTAAAAGTCGAATTGGTCGATGTTATCTTTCGTAAAAACGGTCGGAGGACCGAGCAGCACCTGGCTACCGTTAATGATTTTGAGTTTACCGAGCTTACCGCATTCGACCTCGGTGTCACCCGGTTTGAGCTTTCCGTCAATCACGGCTCGCATTACGTAGGCCGAGGCGTAACCGAGATCGACTGGGTTCCAGAGCACATCGCTCTTCACGGCACCGTTCTTGATAAATGGTTTCATTTGGTTCGGGGTAGACTGTCCCACCACGGCAATTTTGCCGATCAGACCGGCTTGAGTAATGGCGTCAGCTGCGCCAGGGAATGCAACACTGGAGAGACCGATAATGCCTTTTACGTTGGGGTTTGCCTTGATGATTTGGCCGGTCACTTGAAACGCCTTCTGCTGATCTTCTTCGGCAGGAAGGATCGTTACCAGGTGCAGGTCGGGATAGGCCGAGGCGATGTATTTCTTGATTTCAGCAATCCAGGCGTTTTGACCTGCCGCAGTCAATGAACTCGTCACGATCGCGAAATCGGCTTTCTTCCCAATCTCAGCCACCAAGCAATCGATATCGGCTTTGGCAACGGCATCCGGAGTGCACATCTGCACGAACCATTCGCGCGCATCGGGTTGGGATTCGGCGTCATAACCGATCACGTGAATACCGGACTGCAATGCCTTCCGGAGGACCGGCGAAATTGCTACCGGATCGTTAGCGGCAAAAAAGATCCCATCGACGCCTCGGGACACGGCGTTGTCGATGAATTCAATTTGTTTCTGGATATCGCCCTCCGTTGGCGCGTCCGTACTGACTTCAGTCGGAATCCCGTTCTTGCTCATCTCGGCGCAGGCGTCCGCGATTCCTTTCGCAGTTGCGTTGAAGTATCCGATGCCGACAAGCTTCGGGATGTCGGCGAGTACGACTTTCTTGCCCTTTAAGTCTTTTGGATTGGTAGCTTTGCCGCCGTTGTACGCAGTATCGGCGCCGAACGCAGTCACGCTCAGAGCCGTCGCCAAAGCGAAGATCGATTTGGCTAAGGTAATGGGTTTCGCTGATTTCATGTGGATGTAGGGGGTGGGTTGGATTTGTTAAATCTGCGGCCGGAAAGGATAAAACTTTCCAGCAGCTGATTTAGCAAAATAGAGATGATCAGAACGGCTCCGATCAGGATGACGGTGGCTTCGCCGCGGAAGCCAGACAATTGGAGACCGTTCCTTAAAAATTCGATGGTGATGACACCGAGGGCGGTACCTACGATAGTTCCGCGGCCGCCGACGATACTGGTGCCGCCGAACACTACCGCTGCAATGACGTCCAGCTCCATTCCGGTGGCGGCATCGGCTCGGGTGCTAGTAACTCGAGAGGTGTAAATAAACCCGGCGATCCCGGCCATAAAACCGCTAAAGCTATAGGCAAACAGTTTGATCCGGTTCACTGGGATCCCGGCGAAGCGAGCGGCGGTCTCATTGTTGCCGATGGCGTAGATGGAACGACCGAGTGGAGTGGCAGCCAACGCAACCGCGCTAATGATCAGCACGACTATCAAAAGGTAAAGCTGGACGGGCAGCCCAAGGATTTCGCCGCTACCGAAGAAAGCGAAAGTATCGGGAAACCCGTTGACCGAGCGGGATTCGCTAATCCCCAATGAGAGACCGCGGTAGATGGCCAGGGTGGCCAAAGTGACGATCAGCGGAGGAACGCGCAAGTAGACGATGGCCAGGCCGTTCAGTAACCCGGCTAAAGACCCCGCTACGATACCGACGATGACAGCCAGCCAGAGAGGGAATCCGAAGCTCTGCCAGGAAAATCCCAGCGCGATAGCGCTGAGCGCCAACATCGATCCCACCGAAAGATCAATACCGCCAAGAATGATGATGAAGGTCATGGGCACCGCCAGCAAAGCGACTTCCGTCATGAAGCGAGTTTGATTCATGAGGTTTGCGACCGTGAGAAATCGATCGGATCTCTGGGCCAAAACGATCATCACGATGATGAGCACGCCGAACAGCAGGGTTTCTTGCAAGGTTAGCCATCTGATACCGAAAAGCGTCGGAGAAGCCGCTTCGCGGCCGCCTCCTGCAGCGGCCAGTGCGACTGAAGCACCCGGCGTGCGGCGTCTCCGGAAGACGTCGAGTAGGATCGTCAGAAGGATGAGTGCACCCTGGACTGCCTGAAACCATTCCGCCCGGATATGAAGGAAGACCAAAGCGGTGCCGATCGTCTGAAGAAGAATCGCTCCGAAGAGCGCTCCGATCACGGTTCCGGTGCCGCCGAGGATACTCACTCCTCCGATCACCGCGGAGGTGATGACAGTCAGCTCGAAACCGGGCGCGACATTTGACTGAATCGCCGTGAAATTAGTCGCGTACAGGATGGCAGCGACTCCCACGAGAAGGCCGTTCAGGAAGAAGACCCGGATGGTTACTGCCCGCTCGGAAATCCCAGACAGCCGCGCTGCTTCGACATTTCCTCCCACTGCATAGGGCTCGCGGCCGGTAGCAAAAAATTTTAGCCAGACCGAGAAGATGACGCCGAACACGACCATGGCGAAGATCGGTACGGGCATGCCCAAAAGGTATTCACGACTAATCCCGAACTCCGGGGGCAATCCGTAGATCCATTTGCCGCCGGTGGAGAGAATGAGTCCTCCTTTGAGGATGCTAGCCATGCCAAGAGTCGTGACGATGGCGGGGATGCGGCCATAAGCGATGAGCACACCATTGAGGAGACCGATTGCGCCCCCGGTTAGAATCGTAATGGGGATGACCAGATACATCGGTTGATGGGCGACCGCGAGTTGGCCGGCGACAGTCGCGCAAATACCGAGTGCAGCTCCGACGGAGATGTCGATATGACCGCAAAGAATAACCATGGTCATACCGACGGCGGCGACTGCGATGTACGAGGAGTTGTAAAGAATGTCGACGAGGTTGCTTGGCTGCGCGAAACCGGGGTTCTGCAGAGTGACCCCGATAAAGACGATAACGAATGTCAGAACGAGGACAGTCTCCTGCTGGTTCAACCAGGAAAGCCAGTTCCCGAGCGAGCTGCGTGGGGAAGGTGAAAGCCCCGAAGCCGACGGTGGTAAGGTCTCTGTTCTCATCAGAACGTATTAGGTTGACTGCCCGTTCTCCGGTTGCCCAATTGCGGCCGCCAGGATCGCCTCCTCGCTGGCGTCGCTTCGATTAAATTCAGCGACCGAGCGACCTTCGCGCATTACACAGATTCGATCGCTGACCCGCAGAATTTCGGGCAGATCGCTCGAAATCACGAGGACGGCGATTTTTTCATTTCTAGCCAGGTGATCAAGTAACCGATGAATTTCAGCGCGAGCTCCAACATCGATGCCGCGAGTCGGCTCATCGACGATGAGTAACTTCGGCTTAGTAGCGAGCCATTTTGCGACCACAATCTTTTGTTGGTTACCACCAGAGAGATTACGGGCCAGCTGCCGGATGGTCGGTGTCTTAATTCGCAGGCTGGCAACATATTCTTCCGCCAACCGGTCTTCCGCCCCGAAATCGAGGAAAGGGCCTTTAGTGAGTTCCCATAGCCGGGTGAGGCCGATGTTTTGGCCGACCGTCATCGCAGTGAGCAAGCCTTGTCTTTGCCGGTCTTCCGGAACGTAGGCAATTCCGAGTTCGATGGCTCGTTCCGGGCTCCTGATCTCTACCTGCCTACCGTTCAGTTCGATCGAACCGGCTTCCGGCGGCGCAATCCCGAAGATAGTCTGAGCAAGTTCACTTCGTCCGGATCCGATCAGCCCGGCCATGCCCACAATTTCTCCTGCTCGAAGCTCGATGCTGGCATCCTTGAGCAATGGCCGTCTCGCTAAATTCTTCGCACGTAACACGATCGGCAGATTTTCGCGTAACTCGCCTAAGTGTGGGGCAGGTTCTTGAGCCAGCGCGCGCCCTACCATCATGCGAATCAGCTCGTTCTCGTTAGTTTCCTTCGCGGATTTGATTCCAACCAGCTTTCCGTCTCGCAGAACAGTGACCCTATCCGCCAACCTGAAAATCTCTTCTAATCGATGGCTGATGTAGATGATGGCGACCTTCTGCTCGCGCAGCCGGCGGATCACGCTAAAGAGACGTTCCGTGTCATGTTGAGTGAGGACAGCGGTCGGCTCATCGAGGATTAGGATCCGAGCGTGACGAGACAGTGCCTTGGCAATTTCGACCCGTTGACGATTCCCTACAGAAAGAACTCCGACCCGGGCAGTGGCGTCCAGGTCGGTTGCCTCCAGGGAATCCAATAAAGTCCGGGCTTCCCGCTTTGCTTTTCCCCAATCCAGCGCGGTTCCGAAGAACGTACGCGGCATATGGCCGGCGAAAATATTCTCCGCGACAGTGAGTTCGGGGTAGAGGCTGAATTCCTGATAGATAGTGGCGATACCGAGGTGCTGAGCTTCTCCCGGGTTTGCCAGACTAACGGGTCGGCCGTTAATGTGGATCTCTCCCTGGTCGGGGCGGTAGACGCCGGAGACGATCTTGATCAGGGTGGATTTGCCGGCTCCGTTTTCGCCGAGCAATGCGTGCACCTCGCCCGGCTGAACGTCAAAAGAGACATCATCCAGCGCAACGACACCGGGAAAAGCCTTAGTAACGTTTCGAAGTTCCAGGGCAGCGTGCGCACTGGCGGACGGCGAAGATTCCGTGGCGGCTGGGTCGGCCATTTTTATGACGCAATCAGGGGCACAAACAAGGACTGGTCTGTTTTTCTAGAAACAGGCGGCGGGGGATAGTTCAGGCGTATTGAGGAAACCGGGTGCGGCTAATAGTTGCATGGAAAGAGGAGCAGGTGTCAATAAATAAATCGGAATGATTTATTTTTTCCGGGGTATGCAAGGACGAGATCGGTAGGGCGAAAATCTCGGCGCATCCAGCGGTCGCCATCTCCAACTGCCAGGTCCGCGCCGGATTTGAGCCACTCCGTGTGGTTGCCAGAATTGAAGAACATGCGAATTCAAGGTTTTCGCCCTACCAATATCCGAGGACGAGGACGAGAACGAAGGATTTTGCCCTACCAACAGGTATAACCGCCGTCGACGATCAGATTGCTGCCTGTGAAATAGCTGCTCGCATCAGAGGCAAGGAAAAGAACGGCGGCAGCGACTTCGCTGGGTTCGCCGACCCGGCCCATCGGGGTGAAGTCCAACCAGTACTTGTACCAGTCCGTATTGCTCATTCCTTCCTTGGTCATTTCCGTGCCAATGTAACCGGGAGAGACACTGTTGACCCGGACACCTCGTTTGGCCCATTCGCCAGCGAGGGATTTGGTCAGCATAATGACGCCGGCCTTCGACGTGTTATAGGCAGATTGCGGCTGAGGAACGTTTGAGATAACGCCCGACATCGAGGCGGTGTTAATGATGCTGCCTTTGCCTTGCTTTAGCATCACTTTGCCGAACTCACGGCAACAGAAGAAAACGGCGTTCAGATTGACGTTGATTATCTGAAGCCATTGTTCATCGGAGGACTCTTCGGACGGAACACTGACCGAGATACCGGCGTTATTAAACGCGATATCGATACGGTCGTGCTTGGCAACGATGTCGGCAGCGACTTGAGCGACCTGGTCGGATTTGGTGAGATCAGCCGGGAGGAAATCCGCCTCGAGCTCCCCGGCTGCTTTGGGCCCGATGTCGCGGTTTATATCGACGATGACCACCTTGGCGCCGGATTCTCGCAATGCCTTAGCCGATTCGAAACCGATTCCGCGAGCACCGCCGGTGACGACTGCGACCCTGCCATCGAGTGGGGTAAGGGGGGAGTAAGTCATGGATGACCAATTGTTCGGGATGAGAACGGTTGTCAAGCGCTGTGCGCATCACGGCGCATAACGCATATCCAATAGCCAAGGGGTAGGGGCATTTTTGGCTATTGGCTATTGTCTATTGCATATGCGCGCTTCGCGCTTGCCATCCGCGCCACAATCTGTAGTATCTTCAGTCGTCATGGCCACCTACATCTATGAGACGGTGCCCGACTCCGCAGAGATTCCAGCGCGGAGGTTTGAGGTTCGGCAGAGCATGCTCGATGCGCCGCTGACTCACGATCCCGAAACCGGACAGCCTGTACGGCGTGTCATTTCCGGCGGCTTCGGGCTCATGACAGGGCCCAAGAATGCTCCTTCATCAGGGTCATCCTCCTCGCACTCGTGTGGCTCCGGCCACTGCGGATGTTGTTAGCGTAGCTTTAATGTCTACGACGGATACCCAGCCTGGGCTCTTTCAGGAATCGGCTCGGTCGACAGTTGTGCCGAGCGGTTCGCGGAACGGTCATACCAGTCAGATCAAGAACTACGTTCTTGATACCAACGTACTGCTGCATGATCCCCATTCCGTTTATCGATTTGCCGATAATCACGTTTGGATCCCGATCGACGTGCTCGGCGAGACCGACAAATTCAAAAACGAACAGAGCGAGCGAGGAGCAAACGCTCGTGCAGTCCACCGGTTCTTATCTCGCTGTTTTAATCAGAATCGCAAACTGGTGACAAACGGAGCTAAGACTCCCGGGGGCGGGACTATCCGGATCGCGGTGAATGAATTTCTCGGAGACCTCCGGACTAACAAGGAGTTTCGCCGGTTTCAACAAACGTTCCGCGACCTCGAGCATCCGGATAACCGGATCCTAGCCTTTTGCCTGTATGTCCAGAGCAAGCACTTGGAGCGCACGATTCTCGTCACTAAAGACCTGAACATGCAGCTGAAGGCGCTTGCCATCGGCATCGAGGCTCAGGATTACGAGAATGATAAAGTCGCTTTAGCGGATGTCGAAGATTATGGGCATCCGGTCGTCGAGGTCGATCCCAAGAGTCTGCAGCGGTTTGCCAGTTCGCGTGAACTGCAGCTCGATTCCAAACCGGCCGCAGGCCTGGCCCTGAATGAATATGTGTTCCTCTCCGGCGGTGATAACAAATTAATGCCGGCGAGACATTTTGGAGGCGGCCTCTGCCGGCGGTTAAATCTTCCACCTGCGCTGACGAACCCGCGCGGAGTCCATTTGAAACCGATGAATCTGGGTCAGCAGTGTTTGCTGGATGCGTTGCTGGATCCGGAGATAGCGTTAGTCACCTGCTACGGACCGGCTGGCACCGGCAAAACGTTGTTGGCGGTCGCCGCGGGATTGCACCTTTACTGGAGCGACGTCTTCAGTGGGATCACGGTGAGCCGGCCGGTGGTGGCTATGGGTGACACCCTTGGCTATCTGCCAGGCACGCTGAACGAAAAAATGAAGCCGTGGTTACAGTCGATCTACGACGCGTTCGAGTTGTTGCTCCCGCCTAATTTGCCGTCCGACTGCTCAAAAAAAATAAAACGGAATAGAGCGGAGCTGAACGGAATGGCTGCACCGATTCCGCAGCTTAGACCGTACGAACTATTGATCGACCAAGGAGTCGTTGAAATTGAGGCCCTTTGCTATATCCGTGGGCGCTCAATCCCGAAACGCTATTTCGTTCTGGATGAAGCCCAGCAATTGACCCCACTGGAGGCGAAGACGGTGGTCACACGCATGTCGAAAGGCTCCAAGCTCGTTATGGTGGGTGACCCGGCGCAGATCGATAATCCGTATGTCGATAGCCGTTCTAACGGTCTGGTCTACACCCGTAACCGGCTGAAGAATCAAGCGATCACCGCTCACGTTTGCCTGACGAAAGGGGAACGTAGCGCGCTGGCGGAAGCAGGCGCATCGTTGATGTAGCGCTGCGCGAATAGCCAATAGCAGATAACCAATAGCCAATTCGCTGTTTTTTCGGTTGCTAGGACTCCCAACGTCGATAGCATCCGGCTGTGTTGTCCGTTCTCTTTTACCACTGCTGCCCATGAGAATTGCGTTAGATGCGATGGGCGGCGATTACGCCCCGAAAAATACTATTGAGGGTGCTGCCTTGGCGCTCAAAGCCCTGCCAGAGATTGAAAAGCTGGTTTTGGTGGGCAGTACCCCAGCGATCGAAGCCGAATTGCAGCGGGTCGGATGTCAGGACTCGCGCATCGAGATTTTTCACGCTACCGAGGTGGTCGACATGCATGAATCCGCTGCCAGAGCTATCCGGCAGAAGAAAGATTCATCCGTGTCGCGATCGATCGACCTGGTCAAAAATCGTACGGTCCAGGCCATGGTCTCCGCCGGCCACACTGGAGCGGTTGTAGCGGCTTCCGTTCTGAAGCTGCGAACTCTTCCCGGTGTGATTAGGCCCGCGGTTGCTTGTCTGATTCCGACTGAAACCAAAGTGTTCGTGCTGATCGATGCAGGCGCCAACCCTGATTCCGATGCTCATCACATGGTCCAATTCGCGATTATGGGCAGCATTTACGCCCGTTATGTCCTCGGACGCCAGAATCCGAGGATCGGGCTAATGTCCATCGGCGAGGAGGACACACTCGGGAACGAAACCACTAAAGAAGCGTTCAAATTATTGAAACGGACCCGGCTGAATTTCTACGGGAACATTGAGGGCTTCGATCTATTTGCGAATCCGGTTGATGTTGTGGTGTGCGATGGCTTCACCGGTAATGTCGTGCTCAAAACGGCCGAAGCAGCCGCTCTGGCTATTTTCGCGTCTCTAAGGCATCAGCTTTTCAAAAACCCTATCCGCAAATTAGGCGCCTCGTTTGCCAAAGGCGCATTCCAAACTATCCGCCGGAAAATGAATCCGGATACCTACGGGGGCAGCCAATTGTTGGGAGTCAACGGTATCTGCATTATCGCGCACGGAGCCAGCTCTCCGTTAGCGATCAAAAACGCGATTCGGGCGGCTGCGGACTCGATCAAGTACGAACTCAACCCTCAAATTACCAAAGAGATCGAAGCCTGTGAGGTGAGCCTCAAGGAGGTAGGAGCTGGGAGCTAGAATCCTAGGAGCTAGGAGGGTAGAGCCGGTTTGGCGACGATTCTCGGGCCACGCTGTATGAATCCTTGCCGTGTCCATGGAACCGGCTTATTGCGGGCTCGGGCTTATGAGATATCGAACTCTTGGAAATTCAGGAATTGAAGCATCGGTGGTTGGTTTCGGAGCGTGGGCACTGGGGGGCTGGATGTGGGGTGGGACTGACCGGAACGACCCCGTAGGAGCAATTCATGCGGCGATCGATCATGGGATCAATTTGATCGATACCGCGCCAATGTATGGTTACGGCCACTCGGAGAGCGTGGTTGGCGAAGCGATCAAGGACCGCCGCGATAAAGTGGTTTTGGCCACTAAGTGCGGTTTAAATTGGTGGAGCGAAGAGGGAGAGAAATTTTTTGAAGGCGACCAGCATGGGCGCGCTGATGATGAAGTGAAGTACAAGGTCTACAAGAATCTTCGGCCCAAAGAGATCCGCTACGAAATTGAACAGAGCCTGAAACGATTACAGACGGACCGGGTCGATCTTTATCAAACCCACTGGCAAGATGCGACGACCGCAACCGAGGATGCCATGGCTGAATTGGTTCGGCTAAAGGAAGAAGGCAAGATCCGGGCAATTGGTTGTTCGAATGCCACGCCGGAACAGATGCGGCGTTACCTGTCTGTTGGGCAATTGGATACCGACCAGGAACAATACTCCATGCTACAGCGGCAACATGAGCCTACTAATTTGGCTTTCTGCGCGGAAAACCATGTCGCCTTTCTGGCTTACTCGCCATTGGCCTTGGGAATCTTGAGCGGAAAAATCGACGCCAATCGTAAATTCAATCGAGGCGACGTCCGATTGGCTAACCCTTGGTACCAGCCGGAGAACCGGCCGAAAGTCGATCAATTGTTGAAGGCGGTAGAAGTTGTAGCTGAGGAAAAAGGAGCGACGATTTCTCAGGTCGTGATTGCCTGGACCGTATCGCAACCCGGCTGCACGCATGCACTGGTAGGAGCGCGTAACGGCGAACAAGCGATCGCCAATGCGAAAGCCGGAGAGATCGAGTTAACGCCAGCGGACCTGAAAGCGCTGCGAAGCGCGGTGGAAGCGACAGAGGCGTGAGCGAAGTGACAGGTGATAGGTGAAGCAACCGTGGAGCGTTGCCTCGCTTCCGCCTTCGCTGAGCCTTCAGCCCGACAAGTTGCGAGGCCGATGCGGTCGACACCCATGGAGGGGAGCCGCTTTTGAAGGTTGCCCGTAACCTGAGCTGATTGTGCAACAAACCGTCGTATTTCTGAGACGTTTGTCTAGCAGGCGGCTCCCGGAAACGTCCCACGATGCGGTTTGGCTTGTCGTATCGCTTTGGTAGGAAACGAAATGAATCGCGGTGAGGCAGGGCCGTCAGTAGACGTTCGCGGGAGCCGCTTGCTCGGACACGTCCAACTAGTAAACCCGGGGGTTTCAAGAATGTCCGTGCAAATTGGGTGCGGGTAAAAGCGGCTCCCCTCCACGGTTCCGACCGCATCGGCCTCGCAAGCGAGGCAGCGCTCCACGGCTGTCCCTCCTAGATTCTAGCTCCTAGCTCCTATATCCTCTCATTATGTCTCTTCCGATCATTGGCATTACCATGGGCGATCCGGCGGGAGTCGGGCCGGAGGTGATCATCAAAGCCTTGGCGCACCGCGGCCCTTACGAGGTTTGCCGGCCGCTGGTGATCGGAGACGCCAGGCGGTTAGAGGTCGCGGCGGGAATCCTGAAGTCGTCGAAGCCGGTCCGGCCAATTTTTCGATTAGCAAAAGCCAGATTTCATCGTTCAGAAATTGATTGTCTGGATCTGGCTTTGGTTCCGAAAGAAACGCCGTTTGGCCGGCTATCGGCAGCGTGCGGGGAAGCAGCCTTTCGCTTTCTCGAGAGAGCGATCCAACTGGCGCTGGACCGCGGGATTGATGCGATCTGCACCGCACCATTGAACAAAGAAGCGCTCCATCTTGCCGGTCATCGTTATCCTGGGCACACAGAGATCTTGGCAGAGCTAACTGGGACCCGAGAAGTGTCGCTAATGTTAGTGGGTCCAAAGCTCAAAATAATTCATGTCACTGCACACGTCGGTTTAGCGGAAGCCATTCGCAAAATCGACGCGGCTTTGGTGGAGCGGACCATCGCTCGGGGGCGCCAAATGTTGTTGGGTCGCGGCGAACCGCGCATCGGTGTTTGTGGGATCAATCCGCATGCGGGCGAGAACGGGATTTTTGGTGAGGGAGAGGAGGCAGAAAAGATCGCGCCGGCGATCGAAAGCTGCCGGAAAAAGGGGTGGTTAGTAGAAGGACCACTTCCAGCGGATACGCTCTTCTATTTAGCGGCATCCGGCCGTTTTGATTTGGTTGTGGCGATGTATCACGACCAAGGTCACGGCCCATTTAAAGTATTGGGCATTGAAGATGGAGTTAACCTGACGGCCGGTTTACCGATTGTGCGGACATCCGTTGATCACGGGACCGCCTTCGACATCGCGGGCACGGGTAAAGCGGACGAGAGAAGTATGCTAGCTGCGCTGCGGTTGGCGGCTGAGTTGGTAGGCGTGAAAAGTGAAAGGTGATTTGTGATTAGTGATTGGTTTTTCGTTCTCAGCGATCCCGCGCGTTCCCGGCGTTGCTAAGGGCCAATCGTTAGGCCTACCGCGGCCGCCAGTTTGCGTTGATTTTGGTCAAACGAGAGGAACTCGGTTGCGCCTAAATGCAAGGCAGTGGCGACATGCAGAATATCGAACGCCCTATGCCCATCGGGCATCGTGTAAATTGAGCTTAGGCGTTTTGCTTCCTGGAGCACGCTGGCCAGATTGCAGATCGGCCGGTCAAAATTGCCGGCGGCTTGGTCCGCTTCGAAAGCGGCTAAGATGGTCGCGCCGGTGTTCGCGTCCCGCAAGTTCCGAAAGACGCTCAATCGAATCGCGTTCGGTAACTCATATTCGATGAATGGAGAAATGGTTAGCGCTTCGGGGCGTCTCATCCGGCTCAGTCTCGCCCGCGCTCGCGGGGTATGAACGTCCACCACATAGAGAGAATAAAGGAAGGACGTATCACAGGTAATCATCTTGGAGTGCTGCTGTGCGTGCGGCGGAGGTGACTAATATGGGCCTTTGTTCTGGTCGAGGAGCTCGGCGCTTTCTTGTTCCGTTAGCGGCCGCAATTTTAGGCGGCCTAGAGCGAAGGCTGCGCTTTGATTCCAATCGGTGGTCCGTCGGATTTTAGCGCTGTTTACAGGCACCAGCCGAGCAATCGCCACGCCCCGGCGGGTGATGGTAATTTCTTCGCCTGCCTCGAGCCACTTCAAGAGTTCAGTGTACCGATTGCGCAATTCTCGGACGCTGGCAGTTTTCATCGTGCTACACAAATGTAGCACCTTTCCCGCCTGCGGCCAATGGATCGTCATTGCGCTCGACGAGCGCCGACCGCATCGGCCTCGCAACTTGTCGCGCCGAAGGCGGAAGCGAGGCAGCGCTCCGCGGTTCCGGCCGCATCGGCCTCGCAAGCGAGGCAGCGCTCCACGGTTCCGACCGCATCGGCCTCGCAAGCGAGGCAGCGCTCCACATCGCACTTCTCACTTCTCACCTCTCGCTTCTCAGGTATGTTCCCCGCGGCATGACTGGTTGGCTAAGTTCGAGCGCGGGGGGACACCTCGCATTCGAGACCACTCAATGGAGCTTGGTCTCTGCCGCCACCAACGAAGAACAACGGCTAACCGCTCTCGAGGGCCTCTACCGGAGTTATTCCAGTCCCGTTTACGCGTTTATTCGACGCCACGGTTACACCCGCCAGGATGCACAAGATCTCACCCAGGATTTCTTTATTCATCTCGTGGAAAAAAGGGCATTTAGTCGAGCTGATCCCCATCGCGGGAAATTCCGGAAATTCCTCTTGGGATCGCTGCAGTTCTTCCTGCAACACGCCGCTGAGCG
>JAFAIO010000410.1 GCA_019236675.1 Verrucomicrobiota bacterium | reverse complement strand
TAACTTGCTCGAAACTACATCTAACGCCACGTGAGGTCCTAAGGTAGTCGGCGATAGCCTCTCGTAGCGGCCGGTATCCTAAAGGATCGCAGCCTAACAAGAGGGCTGTGGTCGCCCTTCGAAACCTGCGGGCTGCGATTTGGGCCCATATCGCCGTCGGAAACAGGTCTAACGCCGGAACATTAGCAAGGAAGGCCCGGCTATAACGAAGTTCCAGCGGAGGAAACCACCGGAGACGACGAGCATACTCCGAGAGATTTCGCTGAGTGCGACGAGTGCCGTTACGAAACAAGTGTCCCTCAGCTCTCGCGGTTGGCGGGTGTAATAACTGCTCTGGCAGAATCTTACTGACATAGCTTCCCGAACCGATGGTTCCTTCGATATAGCCTTCCGACTTAAGCTGCTCGAAAGCGGTTACAACCGTACCTCGCGAGAGGCGGTATTGAGAAGCCAGGTCTCGGCTGCTGGGCAAACGGCTGCCCGGTCGCAAACGGCCTTCCAGAATCTCGGTGCGCAAGGCGGCATAGATCCAACGATAGACAGGCGTTTCTGGGTCCCGTGCGGGTAACACCAGCTCGGAAGCAGTGACTCTTTTAGGCATCTAAGTGGTACAGATGATATCGCAAAAATGGATCTTTGTTAATGTACCAGATTAGAATAAATCTGCTGAGCCCTCCGGGTCCAAGTAAAAGGTGAACCAGAAGCAATCTACAAAGCAGGGGAAAGCTTCTACGAGCCGCCAAACGGTCAGCATTTGATATCAGCAAACGCCAGCCAACAGGAACCGGCGAAATTCATCGCTTGCTTTGTTTGCGACGGCGACAAACCGCTCACGCTGCCGATAACGCGGATTCAAACCAAAGGAGACCAATAACGATGAGCAATCGAACCCTGATCGACGCTGTTTCTTCAAAGCCGATCCTGGGGAAAGGCCTGGTTAAATGGGAGCGGTTCGCGATGCTTTACGCCCGGTTCGCACTGGGGACCGCGTTTTTATCCGCGGTGGCGGGTCGCTTTGGTATCTGGGGAGAGAATACGGGTCCCGACAGCTTCAAGCATTTTATAGAATACACGGCGGAAGTTAATTCCTTTATGCCGGCGTTCACGATTCCGTTCCTGGCCTGGACCGCGACGATCGCAGAAACCTTCCTTGGCATTGCGCTAATTCTAGGAATCTGGCTTCGTTTCGTGGTGCTGGCTGCGGCGGGGCTGCTGGTTCTGTTTGGCAGTGCTATGGCGATCTCGTTGGGCATCAAAAGTCCGCTCGACTATTCAGTGTTTTCTGCGTCCGCCGGAGCGTTGCTGTTAGCTAGGCGCATAGATTCGAAAACCAAGTAACGTATGAAAGGAGTTAAGACATGGCCAAACACTTATTTCCGACGGAGGACGCCCGAAGCCCAGACGCGTTCCCAAGAGTCTTCCTGGGTGCATCTGGGCTTTGGCGTTACGCTCGCACCACATGAAACCTCCAGGCACCCCCGGCGATGGTCGATGCGACCGGATAGAGTTCAGATGGACCCGGCCGGTGTAACGGCGGGAAAGTCCTTCTCGGGATCGAAAACGTTATTGAAAAAGTTCGTCAGCGAGTACATGGCCACCAGCGCGACCATCTCCATGACGTTCGCATCTGTGTAGCCGGCATCACGGACGGCTTTCAGATCGGCGTCAGTGACCTTACCGCGGGTCTCGATGACCTTGCGCGCAAACTGGATGGCGGCATCCCGCTTAGGATCGCTGGCATGGCCCTTTCGTGCGAGAATGATTTCATCGGCCGGCAGCTTGGCCATATGCTCGGCAGTAAAGCTGTGAACCGTCAGGCAGTAGTTGCAGCCATTTACTTCGGAGACAGCGAGGCCAATGCTGTCACGCGTCTTCACATCGAGCGCCTCGCTCAAGGAGCCGAACAGGGCCGCCCATGCGTTGAACGCGATCGGGCTTTGCGCGAAAGTCGCCATCATATTTGGAGTGAAGCCGATCTTCTTTGTGAATGCATCGAGGGTCGGTTTCGATTCGACCGGCACCTGTTCCGGCTTTAAAGCTTGAGTCCTTGGCATCGTAGTCTCCGCGAGTTGCTGGTTTACTAGAAGTCATACGAGATCCAGCACATCGGCCACCGGACGGCGCGGCTTCTGCGGCCAGTTTCCAGGACGCTCCGCCCCTATGGACAACAGCATGACCGGCACTTCGTCCTCGGCCAGTTCGAACTCGCGAGCCACCGCTTCGGCATCGAAACCGATCATCGGCGTCGAACCCAGGCCCAGCGAGCGGGCCGCATAGATTATCGCCGTCGCGCCGATGGCGCCGGTGCGTACTGCCTCGTCGCGCTGGCGCTCCGGGTGCTCGCAATACAGACCGCGCGCGGGGATTTCCCAATCTGGCACCATCGCTGCCGGCATGATGCCCGCTTCCACTACCGGTGCCAGGCGATCTGGTATTACGTTGGAATCGGCCAACTGGCCGCAGACGATGAAGGTAACGGCTGCTTCGGTGATCGCAGGCTGATTCCAAGCGATCGGACTCAGCCGGGCCTTGGCTTCCGGCGTGCGTACGGCGATGAAGCGCCAGTTCTGCAAGTGGAAGGACGTCGGCGCGGTGGTGCCGATCCGCACCAGCTCGCGGATCTGGTCGTCGCTCAAGGTGGCAGCAGGGTCATAGTACTTGGTGGCGCTGCGGCTCAAGATGCATTCGATGTCGGCGTTGGTCATGGTGGCTCTGTCGCTCGTGGGGATTCCGTCGGTCATGGTGATTCCTCTGGGTGAAGGGATAGGTTGAAGCGCCGCTCAGGGACGAACGCGGATGATCGTCTTCCCCTTGCGTCGTTTGGTCGGGTTCAAGGCGGCGACCGCATCGTCGA
>JAFAIO010000304.1 GCA_019236675.1 Verrucomicrobiota bacterium | reverse complement strand
CGGAGCCGTTTATGCTGAGCGGCCTGAGGTATTGGTTCGAAGACAATGACCGTGGTGCATTCGCCGTCGGCGCGCCCAATGATGCGGTACGCGAGCTCACCGGAAAAGAGGCCGAGGATTTCGAAACCGTCGCGCGCCGTCACGCGGCATTGCCAGCATCACGCCAGAGTTTCCGCACCCGGCTGGCCGTATTGGCGCGTTTCATGATGCTGCCGATGCTACCGGGGTTCGATCCCGTGGCCTACGAGAGGACGCAAGAGCACCCTGCGCCGCGGACGCCACTTCCTGCAATCGACGACGCCGGTTGGATGGAGAGCCATGGGGCCGGGCGTTTAAGCATCGCGAGTGGCGCGGTGCAACAAGCGTTCGCCTGACTTTCGGCAGAAAAAACTAACCGGAATCGATGAAATGACATTGGATCTTCTCTCAACCATCGGGATCACCGCAAGTGCGACGGTGGTAGTCGCGACGTTTATCGCCTTGTTTGGCTCCTCACTAATAACGCGCATAACAATCGGCGCTGCTATGGCGCTCTGGTTTATCGGAGTGATTTGGATCGGGGCGCCAGGAACCATCCGTACACCACTGCTGGGTGCGGCTGTATTGATCCCGGTTACCGTTCTTAGCGTGATCGGATTCGGCTCGTCAGTTGGACGAGGTCGCCTGCAATCAGCACCGTTACCCGCCTTGATCGCGCTGCACGGCATCCGAATACTTGGCGTCCTGTTTGTTCTACTCTATGTCGCTAAACGGTTACCGGCGCCGTTCGCACCTGTCGCCGGCTGGGGCGACATTGCCATTGGTGCGACCGCCCTGCCGATCGCCCTTCTGGTAGCGACAAAACCGGGCGCCGCTCGCAGCGCGGTTCTGGTTTGGAATGGTCTAGGTCTAGCAGACCTTGTGATTGCGGTAACGTTAGGAGCACTGTCTGCACCCGGCCCTGGCCGCTTGTTCTTTGATGAGCCGGGTAGCTCTTTAATGGGTAGCGTACCATGGATTCTGATTCCCTGTTTTCTTGTGCCTTCTCTTAGTTTTGTCCACCTGATCGTCTTTTATCTAACGCTAAGGACGAGGGTAGAGGATCCGCAGGCGCTAGCGACTAGAACCGCCGCGCTTCGCGGATAACGAACCCCGTGGAGCGCTGCCTCACTTCCTCCGTCGCTAAAGCAATGGAGGACACGTGCGAAGCCGATTGTTGATTTTTCGTCCTCGTCCTCGACGTCGTCCTCGTCCTCGAAAAACGATTCTTCCCAGCGTTGATAAACTACCGGGAATTCGCTTCTTGCCGACGACTTCATTTCTAGTCCAAACGACCAAATCGAGGACGACGACGAGGACGATTTGGTTGCGGCTAGGCGGCTTTGCGTTCTTTTTCGGTTATTTCAGTCTTTCAGCTTGCCGCTACCCAAGGTACTCGCGAATTCGCGGCCAGATGCCGGCGCTGGCGGTGACTATCATGCCGAGGCAGAGTGCCACAACGATCCATTCCAACCCCTGAAGCTTGTTCAAACCTTCAGCCACAGTTTTGTCGAAAACCGCTTGGTTGATCCCGATCACTAATTCCAGAGCTTGGTCGAAACTTGCCGCTGCGCCCAATCCACCGGTAGGCTGTTTGGACAGGTGAAGAGAGACCGCGTCGGCATGACGGTTGTTTGTCTCCAGCACGGCGGTTTGTTGGTCGATTTCAGAATACCGGCTCCAGGTTTGCACGGCTGCTAAAGCCGCTTCGCGCTCACCGGTGAATGTGATATTTCGAAGTTCGTCTGCCAGAAATCCTTTGAACTGTGGGTTCTTAGCCAAAATTTCCGCTGGTTGCGGGTTGTTCTGCAATTGGCTCAACGTGATTTGACCCGGCGGGAGCTGCAGAATTTTATCCTGGCAATCTTCAAGATTACGCAACGCAGCCGGTTGATCGTTCGAGTGAGCAAACAGTAACACCCGAGCTCGAGCGCCGTAAGCGTCTACTGCGGTGGCGCGTGCGCTCCACAGCCAGTGGATGGAGTCGAACGCATCCTTGGTGATAACCTTTAGGCCATATGCGGACCCTTCAGTCGCAAAGAAGATTTGGAACGCCAGGATAGCGTCTAGCAAAAGCGCAATGAGAATCCCAAGGTTTAGAATCCGTTTCGTAACTTTCCACAGGTAGATCGCGGTGCCTAACAGGAGGACGTTAAGCACACACCAGACCAGCAGGAAGAGGATCGACTGGATATGTAGGCTCTGGCTCCGCAGATTGTAGACACGGTCCAGAACGGTGGTATTGGCTTTGTCCAGATCCTGAGCAGCGGTGAAGAGCTGGCTATGGAGATAACTACTGGCATTGGCGATTAGCGGGGTCGCGTCATTGTTCTGGCGCTGGTTAGCGCCTGCCACCAGTTCGCAGTATCGAACGATACCGGAGCTAAGTTTGGTAATCGGTACTCGTTCTGAATCCCCAAAAGTGATATTTTGAGCCGCGGTAACTAATGAATCACTAAACTCGCTCTTCAGGGTCTCAGCTTGGGTCTGGAGCTCCTGATAAATAGGTAAGTTGGCATTTTTAGCTAGTAGGAAGTCTGCGCTATTAGCATCGAGTTTAGCCAAGTCCTGTTTGATTTGTTGAGCTGCGATAATAGAAGGAGCACAATCGCGTCCGATGCTTTTGACGGCTTCACGACATTGGTTAACCGCGTTGACCGATGCGGCGCAGAGAACTGCAGCTAAGATGAAAATAGCGGACCAGAGAAGAATATAAACGGCGACGGGTGTCGCTGTCTTTACCGGCGGGCTAGCCGGGTTACGGATAGCAGCGAATTGCTGGCTGAGAGAGGGCATGGGAAGAGATGTGATTGGTGATTAGTGAGTGGTGAGTGGTTTGCCTCTTGTGGAGCGTGCCTCCTCGCTCCTAGATCGTACCTCCCGTCATCTGCTATTTGTTATCTGCTATTTGTTATTCGCGGAGCGCGGTCCGTGGATAATCAGCGCTGTCTTGCCGCCGAGGGAGATACGATCGCCATCTTTAAGCTTCACGGGGGAGTCGGCTGAGATCAGTTGACCGTTCAGCATTGTGCCGTTGGTAGAACCTAGATCGACAAGAAAAGCGTTACCGTCGGAATCAAGTTCGATCTTGGCGTGCCGATGGGAAACCGCGTCGTCCCAATCACAAGCGATCTCCGGATGAAGATTTCGTTTCTGGCTGCTGCGACCGATTTGAGTCACTGGGTTTTTCAGGACTATCTCGGTCGAGCTTTCGTAAGCACCGCGAGGGGTACTCTCTTCCAGAGTAGCATCTTTAAAAACGCGGCATTCAACTCGCCAGCCCGATAGGGGCGGATCGCCGGTTGAAGGGTCTGACGGAGTCGACTCTGATGCGTGGGGAGCGTCGGCTTCCGGTGACGATGGAGCTGGCATCGGAGCAATCGGTGCCTGGATCTGGGCTGCTCCTTTTGGCACGACCTCGTTGAGCTTGTGCCCGCAATTTTCGCAAAACTGGGCGTTTGAATCCAATTGGGTGGTTTGGCACTTGGGACAGACGGTGCTCTGGCTTTTATCAGGCTCGCTGGTTGCTATTGGTTCGGGGTCAGCGGTCATCTTAACGCCGCAAACCGAACAATAATCTTCGGAAGTACTGAGGTGACCGTTAGGACAATTCATTTGTCGATTCGCCGAGTACGGGTTGAACGCGTGTCCAATGTCATGGCGTCCGCATGATCGATCAAACTTTTGAGTCGTACGGTGCCCCGTTCCGGATCGATGACATCTACGACCTTTTTCAACAACCTGGTAGTTTCTTCGTTTCCGGAATTCTGAGCAAGTTTGTAAGCAGCTCCGAGCTTAGCTGTCGCCAGCTCGACGTCCCCGTTGCGTTGAGCCTGAATCCCTTCCTGGATCGATTGCGCTAGCTGTGCCTGGCCGGTGTAATGAGCTACCTGGTTATTAATTAAGGTAGAACGCGCTTCATCGTCGGTCCATTCGGCCAATACCTGGGCTTCAGCGAGTTTGGCTTCCTGTCCATTGAGAACGGTGAGGACGGTGACGCGACCACCTAGCATTCGCTGTCCGAGCTTCCCCGGTTTAACCTGGAGACAGAGATGGTAGTCGCGAGTTTCCTTACCCCAAGCTCCGGTGGGATATTCATGGATCTGAGGTTGAGCCGGATCGATTCGACCGAGGGGAGTGATATCGTTGATCTCCGGCGATACTAGTTTAAGAAACTCAACCGTGGCGCCTTGGGGTGTCCAGAGGCGGATCTTGACTTCGGCGATGGCTTTTCCGAGAGCGGACTTCAGAATGCTTAGGAAATCGGTCTGTAGATGATCGGGGTCGGCAACGATATCCACAG
>JAFAIO010000234.1 GCA_019236675.1 Verrucomicrobiota bacterium | reverse complement strand
CCCACGTCTCCGGAAGGGTCTATAAACAGACGATTACCCTTGGCCGCGATATCATAAATCACGAACGAGTTCACACCAGTCGCACTCTCGTCAGTCACCAGTTGGAAACCGCCGGTGAGGGTTGAATTGGTCATTTCGATCACGCTTCGGAGGATCGTCGGCGAATCATTTATCAGGTCCAGAACCGAGCCATTCGTGCCGGTCCCCTGCAGATATTGATAACAGGTGCCTGTATCAAAGAGATGCAACTTGACTCCAGAATTCGGAGACGCTGTCCCGATCCCGACAGTCCCTTCGACGATGGCCCCATTTGTAGGCGCAGCGTCGTTGTAATAGTCAGCTTTTACCCCGAAGCTCCGCCTACATCGTCGTCTTAAGCCTGCGCCCGCCGCCGAAGCAGTAAAACACCAACGAACAACGGAACGGAGAGGAGGAGATAAGTTACCGGAGGTAGCTCAGGTAAAGGTGTTATGCTGGCAGTCAGATCGACAAACGGAAGCAGATTAGTATTCTGCTGGAGAAGGCCTCCCGTAAGCACTCCGTTACCGCCCGAATACAGATAGGTATTGGGATCCAAGCCGGTAGATCCGGTAAACGCATTACTGAAGGTGTAAGTCGGCGAGGGCGAACCACCAAGCGGCGCCCCGATCGCCAGATCGAGGGGACTGCCCGCCTGCACGGTGATGCCGATCACGAGATCGGTGTTCGCACCGATCGGATCGGTCGTTTGGGAGCCTCCGGTCACGCTGAAGCTGAAGAGGCTGGCAGCGTTAGTATAGTTCCCCCCTGTCGTGTTATTAATGTTCTCGGTAAGCGGGCCGCTGACTCCGCTCAACGCGGCCAAATTGCTCAGTGCCGTGCCGGTATCCGTCCCCGTATAAAGACCTACCGTGACAGGCACCGCGCTTCCAGTGGCTGAATACGCCCAAAGTGAAAGGTTCAAGCTAGTAACCAGGTTACCTCCACCCCAGGGTGTACCGGATTGGTTTCCGGTACCCAACGAAATGTAAAATGTCTCTGTGCTGCTAGTACCAATGGGTATATTTGCATTATAAGGGTACGGATTTGGATCGCCACCGATGACCGCTGTACCGTTGCTATCAAACAACGGAGTGGTAGACGCGGCAGCCGCCGGTTGAGCCAGACTGATGATCGGCAGGAGAAGAACAAGAGGCAGGATAGGTTTCATAGAATTTTGTTATCACTAATCAGTCCGGCGGCGCCGAAAACGCATGAGCATCCCGAGAAGGCCAAGACCGCCGAGGAGCATCAGCCATGGTGAAGGTTCGCCTGGAGAACTGGCAGACGTCGCGGTTTGCCCAGCGCCGCCAACATTGGTTGCGCCTGCGCTGGCCAACCCGACCAGCTCATTTAAGACCAACAACAGGGAGATCGTGCGAAATCTCATCACGCTTGACGAGGACCCAGATTAGAGGATTGCGTCGAAGTGCGGAATAGTACTTCGGTACCGATGTTAGCCGCGGGTAACTTACGGCTAACAATGCAACTCCGGTGGGGTCCGCCAGCTACGGATTCCTCAGTAAGTCCGACAGTTGCACAAAAGCGGCCCCGCGGTTTTCCACTCCGAGCTTCGGATAAGCGCTCCCTAGGTGGTTTTTCACGGTTTGAACGCTGACGCCAATGATGGTGGCGATCTCCGGGTTAGTCTTCCCCTGTAATAACCACCAGACGATTTCGATCTCCCGAGCGGTTAACCCGCTATTCCGCAGGCGTTTAAGCAGACGCTCCGGGGTAGAAGGCTGGCTCCGGCGCCACAGCCTGGCGGCCGCAATTTCTAAGTGAGGGATCAATCGGTCGAGGCTGTGCCGGTATATCAGCCTGGATTGAGTTTTCCCGGGCAAAGTAACAAAAAAATCGATCAAAATTCCGGTCTCCCAGAGCGGAACTAAGGCTCCTAATTTGTTCCCTAAAATGATCGCTCGGGAGAGAACTGCGTAGGGGTTGCCTTGTGTCCAACCCTCGAATACAGAGCGCTTTGTGATTTCCCCTTCGCCACGCCGCTCTTCGAAAACAATGCTAAAGCGCTCGATCGTCCTACGCAGCAAGCGAGATGATTTTGAATCCAAGTCGCCCAACAAGTCATTTACTATGGATTGACGGATCCCGGTCCTGATGTCGGTGCTTCCAACAAAAGCGGTGTCAGCCGTAAATAAGGCTCTTAAAGTCTCAGCTACCGCTGCGGCAAAGTCGGTTTGATCTTCCCATTGGAGGTGAATCACCTGCACCGCTTCATCAACGTGAGAAGTAGCTGAACCGTTTACGCTGTGATCGTTCACGCCCATGGTCAGGCAGGGGCCGAGACAATACCGGCGCCGAACTCCGTCGAGAGGTCCAACGCTGGACCGTGTGGCACAGCCGCTGGGCCGATTTTTGTGTCCGGGGGCGGCACTCGATGAAAATGTCTGAACTCCGCTAACTCCGGTGTGAGGAGCCTCGCATTCTCTTGATACGTCGAAGACAGCTCGGAGCAGAGCGTTTCCATGCGTCCCTCCTGCAGCAACTTTGGTAGCCTCAACAAAACCGTCGCAAGATTCTCAAAGGCAGTCTGATCCCGGTGCAGATAGGTGTAAGGAATGAGTTGACGGTGCAGGTTCTGGGTTACAATCGAAAGAAGTGGCCGGCGCGCTGCATCGTGCAGAATCGACATTATCAAACCTATTTGGTCCGCGGCATCCGCGAGGGTCGGTCCGCGAGAGAACGCAACCGTCGTGGTCTGGATGCGGGCAAGTTCGTTTTCCCCCAAGCGCGGCAACGCAAGTCGCAGCGAGAGCGTATCAAAATAGACGCGTGAGACTATGGCTCGCGATCGAACATTTGGTTCAAAGCGACAAAGCTCGAGCCACTTATTTACCCGTTTAGCGAATCCCTGCGACAGGAGCCGATTAATTACAGTATTTTGCACAGAACCGAGTGCGAAGTAACCAACAAACTCTGTGTCGCTCTGAAACAGTCGTTTTTCGAATGCTGGGTTCAGGATGAGATCTCGGATATCAACGAACGCTCTATCAGCCTGATCCTCGCGCCGAGTTTCAGAGATCTCCGTGGCTGCCGCGGGGTTTGCCCAGGCGGCCCTGGCCAATACCGTCCTGGTCATCCCTTGAACTTCCATATTTGCCAGAATTACCAATTTTATTGTGAACAAGTCACGGACATTTGTACACAATCGCACAAATTTTTACGTTGGTGTTCACTAACTAGTTTGGTGCGAGGCCTTTGACCAAATCGTCGAGCGCGCGCTTTGTCAGTAAGGTAGGCCGGGTTAGCACAGGGCTGTACCCCAGTCACGGAGTCGTCCGCGGGACTAAGCCACCAATTGACGAAGGAAGCAAAACCGCTGGAGGTAAGAGTGACGGGTCCAATATCGGATCGAGATTCGGTTGAGATGGGGATGACTCTGGTGTTGGTGCATTTTCCACGCCCTTACCCGCCATTTGCTTGCCCTCAAGCTGCTTACCGTCAACCTGCTTCCCCGCATCGCTCAATACCCAGGCAAGCCGGGGATACTCCGAGGCCGCGGCCACGACAAGGCCTTCCGGACAATGTTCGGCCAAAACCTTCTGGCCGTACCGATTTAGCGTGGTGCTTTCATCCAGCGGAGTCGCATGAACCGCCGAGCGGGTAATAGCAAGAAATTCTTTAGCCGACGGCTCGGGATTCAACGCCCGTAAAACGGTTCTCAGAACAGCTTCCGCCGTCGAGCAATCGATTGCCCGGCGGACTCCCGCAGCCGTAATTTGCGGCGCTTGCACAGAATCCTCTCGAACGGCATCCTTAACCGCTTGCACTAAAAGCTGTTCCGGAACATGAAGCGCGTTTCGCTGATCTTCCGGCAATTTGCTTCGGAGCAAATCGTCGCCTGCTGATGCGCTAGTAACTACTAACAGGACCAGTTGTAAGGAAAAGATTAACCCGGAAGCTTTGAGCATAGCAGACCAGACTCTCCTGCTGGACTGTAATTGATCAACGCCCATAGGCATACAGTACTTCAGTACTATTGATCGAAGCCAGGTTCGCCGTCTATACCTGGGCCTAGGGATCGCACCGGTTTCTTTCATTACCAATGCCGCTACCGTCAGGCTTGCAACTCGGCAGCCAACCACCCAGCCCAGATTTGTTATCAAAGAGGCCGCATCTCGCTGGGAGATCGAAGCGCGGGGAGTCGGCTTTACTTGGGCGAGAGCAAGAAATTGCTGTTCAGGTCAGTCAGGTAGCAGACGCGCTTCTTTTAGTGGTCTCGCTCTGGGTAGCTCAGGTATTTCGCTGGTATTTGGCGGAACTGTTTCCCACGATTCCCCGGATCGATCCGTTTGGCGCGTTCGCCTGGTTAATTGTGATCATCGTGCCATTTGGACCCTTCTTCTTGGACCTGAACGGTTTTTACCAATTTCCATTGCAGAAGAGTGGTCGCAAGTCTGCCAGCCAGATCGTGCGTGCGCTATTTTGGCTCGGGGTGTTGATCGCGGGTTGTACAGTATTTTGTAAACTGAGCGTCAATAGCCGTTCCGTCTTGCTCTTGTTCGAGTTGATCGGAGGACTGGCACTGTGGGCAAAAGAGCGCGCCATTGTGATCTATCTCCGCAACCGCGCCACCAGCGGCGAGTACAAAGAACGCGTCTTGGTTGCCGGTTCGCCCGACGAAATGTCGATGTTTGCCAGGCTGCTAAGCGAAGACCAACTCACACAGATCGAAATTTTGCAGGTGATCGACATCCGCCAACAGCCAATTTCGCATCTGGTTCGGGCTTTGCATGAGCACTCGGTCGGACGGGTGATTTTTCTCACGGCGCGAACCGAACTCAACCGCGTCGAGGAAGCAATCGGCGCCTGCGAGATCGAGGGCGTGGAAGCCTGGCTGGTTGCTGACTTCATTCGCACCACCATTGCTCAGCCAGCCTTTCATTTTTTCGGTTCACAACCCATGTTAGTTTTTCGTTCGACTCCGGCGATCTCTTGGTCTCTGCTGCTCAAGCGTTGCATCGATTTGGTGGGCTCCTTAGCCGGACTGATTCTCTTTGCCCCCTTCATGATAGTGGTGGCTATCCTGATCCGAGCGACTTCCAGGGGACCGGCCATTTTCTCTCAAGCCCGATCCGGCAAACATGGTAAACCATTCAAGATGTTGAAATTCAGGTCGATGTATTCTGATGCTGAACAACGCCGGCATGAGCTAGAACAGTTTAATCAGATGAGTGGGCCGGTCTTTAAGCTGGGGAGGGATCCGAGGATCACGCCCATCGGACGGTGGCTCCGGAAATACAGTATCGATGAGTTACCCCAGCTCTTTAACGTCTTGGTTGGCCAAATGAGCCTAGTCGGGCCACGGCCACTGCCAACCTATGAGGTAGAAAATTTTGCAGATCCGGCCCAACGTCGCCGCCTAAGCGTCAAGCCGGGTATCACTTGTATCTGGCAAATCTCCGGTAGAAGCCTGATCAGAAACTTTGAAACCTGGAATCGGCTTGATCTGGAGTATATCGACAACTGGTCGATTTGGTTAGATCTACGGATTCTCCTTTTGACGGTGCCGGCTACACTCAGCAGTCGCGGCGCTCAGTAGTACCATAGTACCAGTACACGTGGCGTGAATGCCATTGTGCATTGCAAACCCGTTTGCTACACAGCTTTCGCAGTAACTATGGAAAGTTGTATCCCTAGGCCGAGCAAAGGCATCGTCTTTCTGGCTCAACACGGACGTTTGTCACACCTCGCGCGATTCTCGCATGAGCCCATCTAAAACCGCGAAGCTTCATTTTCTTGATCACTGGCGAGTGATTAGGGTCCGTTTCGGACTCGTTGTGCTCATCTTCCTTCTCGTGGTAATCACGGTCGGTGTTATCACCTACTTTACGCCCAAGGAATATATGTCCTTCGCTACCATCGAGGTAGAGCCGAACATGCATCCGGTTCGGATTTTTGCGGACTCCGCTC
>JAFAIO010000168.1 GCA_019236675.1 Verrucomicrobiota bacterium | reverse complement strand
CGCGGGCACCATCGCGTTACCACATCGTCGCCGGTGGTTTCCTTTCGGCTTCGTTGATCAAAGCCGGGAAGGCGTTGCTGCCGCGCAATCCATCCGCACATTGGGCATCCGCTGCCGCAATGGCCGGGACACGCTCGATTTATTATCTGGAGGTAACCAGCAAAAGGTCGTCATCGCCCGATGGCAAGCCGCTCCCTACCGGTTGTTGCTTTTGGATGAGCCGTTCCAAGGCATCGATGTCGGAGCTCGCCGCGACTTAATTGCTGCCCTACGCGAGACGCGCTTGGATTCCGCCACCTTGGTTGCAACCAGCGACGTGGAGGAAGCGCTGGAAGTGGCTGATGTAGTTGCCGTGATGCGCAATCATACGGTTGCGTGTGTGTACGATCTCCGCACCGGTGATGCCGCTTCTTTGCTGACCGCAATCAGTGCGGTGGAACATGATGAAACTTTGGATCCGGATGGGGTTGACCCGGTATGAGTGAAAATAGCGATTTCTCAAGATCGACCTCGCATCTGTCGCCTACGGCCGATCTCGAGGCTCAATCCGCGCCAATCTCGGCATCGGAACCCTCTGGGGTTCCGACCGCATCGGCCTCGCAAGCGAGGCAGCGCTCCACGGCTCCGACCGGATCGACCTTGCAAGTAAGGCGCGCTCCAGCGGTCGGCCACTTCCTTCGCCGATACGCCATCTTCTTGGTTCTTGCTGTCTTGGTTATCTTTTTCCAGTCGCGCGAACCCGCATTTTTGCGCATCACCAATTTATTTAGCGTACTCCAATCGGTCGCGGTGGTGGCGCTATTGGGGATCGGAGTGACCGTGACTTTGGCGGTCGACGGGTTCGATTTGTCGGTTGGCAGCGTTGCCGCGTTCACGCTGATGCTGACCAGCTACGCGATGGTCGTGCTCCAGTTTAATGCGGCGCAGACGGTGTCCCTGGCTCTCTTCACCGGCGCGATGATAGGCCTGGTCAATGGTTTCCTCATCGTGTGGCTACGGATCCCGGATCTCCTGGCCACGCTCGGGATGATGTTCCTATTGGCCGGCCTACAACTGATTCCCAGTGCAGGCCGTTCGATCACGGTCGGTCTGAATTTACCCGATGGCTCAGTGGCCAGCGGATCCTTCGATCCCACCTTTCTCGCGATCGGCCGGTATAAACTCTGGGGCTATGTCCCGCTGCCGGTTGTTATCGTCGCATTATTGGCGGTCCTGTTTTGGTTCCTAATGGAACGAACCCGATGGGGACGCGTTTTTTATGCGGTGGGTGGTAATGAAACAGCAGCCTATCTGGCGGGCGCCCCGGTAAAACGGTATCGGGTTCTAGCCTATGTTATCTCGGCAATGTTAGCCGCACTCGGCGGGATCTTTGTTGCCGCCAGAGTCGGGCGAGGGGACGTCTTCGCCGGTTCGTCACTGCTGCTCGACAGCGTCGCCGCCGCGCTAATCGGATTTGCGGTCCTGAGTCAACGGCGGGCTAACGTCGTCGGTACCGCGGTAGGAGCGGTTTTTGTGGGCATCGTCTTAAACGGGCTGACGATGCTCAACGTTCCCTATTACACCCAAGATTTTGTCAAAGGTCTCGTCCTGGTCGGGGCGTTGGCTTTGACATTCGGAATCGGTCGTGGCCGCCGATGATGGCCATTCTTCACCAAAACCCAAAATCAACTATGAAGTTCTATCTGCCGGTCGTTCTTCCTGCGGCCATAGCCGGAATACTCGTTAACTCCGCTTTTGCCGGAGGAATTGTTGGAGCACCCGCACCTTTTGATAAAGGCGGCGTTAAAATTGCCTTGGTTAGTTACCTCTCCCAAGGCGATTATTTTGAAGCGTATGAAGCCGGGGTTGCTCGCCAGGCAAAAGCCCTAGGCGTCGACCTTCACATATTTCAAGGTAAACAAGACGCGGCCCTGCAACGCGAACAAATCGAACAAGCCATCAGTTTGGGTGTGCAGGGTCTCATCGTGAGCCATGGCCAACCGGAATCTTTAAAGGATGTCGTCCAGAAAGCCGTCGACGCGGGGATCAAGGTTGTGGCTAAAGATATTGATCTGGGGAACCCCAAGGTACCTTTGATTTCTCAGAACGATCACGAGATTGCCCGGCAGGTACTTAATCAAGCGCTGAATGATAACGGCACAAGTTTCCCGGCCGGTTATGTTTTTGTAGCCGGGTTTCGGCCGTTAGAACTCAGGGGCGAGATTTGGGCCGAGATCAAAAAAGCCAATCCTGGGATCACGGAAAAAGCAGTGTGGGGTGCGGTCGACAGTAACACGGCCACCACGGTGGCGTCGCAGACCGCGGCCGTTCTCCGTGCACATCCGGAGATCAAAGTCGTGTTTGCTCCTTACGACGAATTTGCGCGCGGCGTGAAACTCGGCGCCGTCGAAGCCGGCGTTGCGGACAAGATCAAGGTCTACAGCGCCGATGTCTCTACATCCGATATTCAGGACATGCGTGAAGAAGGAAGCCCTTGGGCGGCAACCTCAGCGACCAACCCCGCCGTAGTCGGTGAAGTTTCATTGCGTGCAGTAGCGTTACTGATCGCGGGTCAAGACCCGGGAAAGCTGATCGAAGTCAGTCCGGTTCTTATTACCCAGGAACAGTTAAACAAGAACAATATCAAAACGATTGCCGATCTAGACGCCAAGTTGCCGGGATTCGGTCATAGCGATCAAGCAACCGCGTCTTGGATGAGCGCTGCGCGAATCGCAAATAGCAAATAACAGAGAGGCGCGGCGTGTGACAGATGACAGATAACAAATGACAAATTGGAAAGGCGCATGGCAACCCGCCGGCCTCAATTTGTCATCTGTCATGCGCTTGCGCCCGTTTGGAACAACGCCGCGAGTTCATCATGCGGCACCGTGGTAACCCCGGCCTCGTTAAGGATTTTGACGATAGGAAAGATCTTACCGAGCCGATCAACGCCGCCGGTCGCGGTGTCGGCTTCGGCAGCAGTATCCAGCGCGCGTAACGCGACCGTGATCGCACCTTTCTGATCCAGCTGTCGCAGTGGTCTGGGACCCCATGCGTTTTCATAATAAAGGATGCTGCGCACTGCTGGGCCCCCTGATCCGCTCGCCGCGAAATCCGTAGCCTCAAAATGGGCTCCCATCGCATCATAGAAAAAAACCTTGGCCGGATCGGATGAAGCGGTGTCGTAGGTAGCGAACAACGGCACCACCACGCCGACCCCTTGAAGAACCATGCCGAGATTGTCGCGCAGAAGCTTAGCGAGCGCGCGCACCTTGCCTTCCAGACTCATCTCCTGCAATTGGCTGCGACGGTAAAACTGGAACGAATGCTGGAGCGTGCGCGCCGTCTCCCACGCGGTTCCAAATGAACCCGCGATCGCCATTACCGAGTGCCGGTCGACTTCGAACACCTTGTCAGTCCGGTCATACATGACAATATTGCCAGCCGTTGCTCGCCGGTCACCTGCTACCAGCACCCCATCCGCAAACTTGAAGGCGAGGATCGTCGTGCCCTGGGTTTCTGGAACCGGAAGCCGCCCCTGAGGATACTCTTCCTCTCGTAACATACCCTGGCGGCGAAGCACGTTAACGAAATCGCCGGTCTCCGCAGCGCTCGATTCAGTCCAGGCGTCCTTACTGCCGTTCTCTCGCAACATTGCGGAAGAATAACGGAAAGAATTCGAGAAGTTCAAGGGACCTTGTGGAACGCTGCCTCGCTTCCTGTCGCACCGTAGGCTTCGCGAAGGCAGAAGCGAGGGAACGCTCCACAACTCTTAATGCGTGTCCGGAATTTCGACCTCAACCAGTTGCGCGAGCAAGGTCAACGATGCTTGCCAGCTCCGGCGAAGCCCGCAGTACTCGATGAAGTTGGATTGTGTTTGAGGTGCTGGTTGTCATGATGAGTGTTGATCTTCGGCCATACGACAAATGAGAGAGCGAGATCAGGACACCGGGAGTCGGAGGCGTCGATCACCTGGAGGGGAGCCGCTTTGGCCTGCGGCACGCCACCCCGTGATATTTGTTCCAGTACCGAATACGTCCGGAGAATGTGGCAACGAGCGGCTCCCGCGACGTCACGGCGTTTCGCAGCTCTATCGCTCAGGGTAAACCCATTAGAACGCGTAGAGTGAATTCATCACGCTGGGTTATTCGCGGGAGCCGCCTGGTAGCCTTATTTTGCGAACGTTTCCAGCGTTGGGATGAATAGGTGGGGTCGTTTGGCAACCCTCCAAAGCGGCTCCCCTCCAGGTCGCCGATGCCTCTTGAACTCCGCGAAGTCCTCGACTCCTTTGCATCATGTCGACAGGAGAAAACCCAAACACTCCCCGCGTAGCAGTTGTGACTGGAGCGGCTCAAGGGATTGGCCGAGCCGTGGCACTGGCGTTGGCCA
>JAFAIO010000006.1 GCA_019236675.1 Verrucomicrobiota bacterium | reverse complement strand
TTAAAAATCTGAGCGACCGGCTGTGGATCGGTGAGCTGACCTCGGTCTCACGGCCATCACCGTCGACGGCGGCTACTTTCTCACGATCTACCGGGGAGGAACCATACTTAGCGATGAAATCCATGAGCCGGGCGACCCCGACGCCGGTCTCAGCCGAGACGGAAAACACGGGGGTGAATATTTGCGATTGAATCGCTGAATGGATTCCGCTGCGAAACTCCTCTTCCGAAAGCGAGCCCTGATCGAAAAACTTATTCAGCAGCGTGTCATCGGACTCCGCGATTAGCTCGATTAGTTCCTGGTGCAGCTCGGTCACTCGTTTTTTCCACGGGCCGGAAGCCGGCTCTTCGCTGAACCGGCTACGACCCGTGGTCTCGTAATTCACGATATCGCTGCGTAGGACGTCTAGGATCTGGTTAAAACCCGGTCCGGGATTGACCGGTATATTCATGGGGAAAATCCGTCCGTACTGAGCCCGAAGGCCAGCAAGCACATCCTCAAAATTAGCGTGCTCCTTGTCCATCGCGTTCACCACGATAATCTTGGGGATGCCGCATTCAGTGGCGTAATCCCAAACCCGTTCGGTCCCGACGCCGGCCCCGTGTTGGGCATGCACCACCACCATAGCGAAATCTGCGACTCGCAAGGCCGCGAACGTCTCGTTCATGAAATCCGGGTACCCGGGGCTATCCAGTATATTAAATCGCTTACTCAGCCAATTGGTATGCAGCAGCGAGGTCTGAGTCGAAATCTGTCTCTGTCTTTCGCTGACGTGATAATCGGACACGGTCGAACCTTCGCTGATCCGGCCCATTCGTCCGATTGCGCCGCTACAAAGCAGCATTGCTTCGGTCAGAATTGTTTTTCCGGACGACGCGTGCCCGGTAATGGCGAAATTGCGGATGTCCGCGGGGGCTAGCGGCACCATATGTTACAATCATGTAACCGATCTTGGGTCGGCGCAAGCCCGGGCTCGCTTGAAGCTCGCCCGAATGACAAATAACAAATGACAGATGACAGATTGCCCCGGTATTCTGTCATTTGTCATCTCTCATCTGTCATTCGGGCGAGCCTCAAGCGAGCCCGGGAATCGCTCATCATGAAGAAATTCTTTCACACCCCTATTCGCACGTTTGTGGCCGGCTTGGTTGCGGTGCTGCCAGTGGTATTGACCGTGGCGGTTATTGTCTGGGTCGGGAGTATGGTGGATCAATTTGTCGGGCCTTACAGCACTTTCGGTAGGTTGCTGACTTCGATCGGGCTTCGGGTTGTCGACACGAAAGTCGCTGCTTACCTGATCGGGGTAGTCGTCGTTCTTACAGCCATTTACATGTTCGGGGTGTTTGTCGAAGCAGGCTTAAAACATCGATTGCAGGATTTCGTCGATCGGAGTCTTGGGCGAATCCCGTTGATCGGGAATGTCTACAATCTGGCCCACCGGTTTGTGGGAATGCTTGATCGCAAACAAGAGACCGACTTGAAAGCCATGAGTCCTGTTTGGTGTTTCTTTGGTGGGGAAGGCGGAACCGCGATGCTGGCCCTGATGCCGACCTCCGAACCGGTCATGCTGGGGGGACAAGCATATCATGTGATCTTGGTCCCAGGCGCACCCGTGCCCATGGGGGGCGCGTTGCTTTACGTCCCGATCGATTGGATCAAACCAGCATCCTTCGGTGTTGATGGATTGACCAGTATCTACGTCTCGATGGGGATTTCTACTTCGCAATATTTGCGGACCGGGTAGATCGGAGCCTACTCGTCCTCGTCCTCGTGCTCGAAGGTCAGGGCGGTGGTACGGATGGGACATATGGGACCGGTAGGACTTATGTGTGCCCATAGATCGCATAAGTCACATAGGTCCCATTGGTGGCACCTCCCCGATCTCTCGAGCACGAGGACGAGCACGAGCACGAGGACGACTGCAAAGCCCTAATTCGAACGGTTCGGCGCTGCCGATCCCGTGGCGTCCGCTACAACTTCCTCCATTATTCGCCCCAGGACCTTCACCCGCTCCGGAACCTGCCCAAGCCCAACTGTGCGCCCAAGTTCCAAATATTGATCTTTCCGCACTTCATACGCCGGCCACTCTGGTAGTCCGCTAAGAGCCGGGTTACCAGTCTTAACGAACTGGACCCAATAACCGCGTATCGTCTGGCTCAGACGTTCGTCCTCACCATCGTGCTCCCAGTCCGTTGGGTAGGCGTTACTGAGGAAATAAAGTTCTTCGCCGTGATATGCACCGAGATGCGCCCGTTTCCCTTTTTCTGCATAAGTGAATAGATACAGATAAGCATTCTGACCCCAGCGCGTCATCGTTCGCGCTAAAGAATACGCACCGTAGCCGAACAGATCGTTGTGATATTTCAAGAATTGTTCAGGAATAGCTGCATCCGAATCTGACGGGTAGGCCGCAAATTCCTGGTCCGAAAACCGGCCGGTATCGCGTTGCCAATAGGTCTTGTATTCGTCAACGGTTTTCGGAGCAACGAGACCAAACACCGTTGCTTCGTCGGCATTGCTTCCGGCCAATACAGGGATCTTGAGTTGTTTGCCCTCTGCGAAAATCTTTGCTGGTTGTTCTGGAACCACCCAACCATCCACGATCGCCTCAAACCTGACCTCCGGATCCTTTTGCCAGGCTGCCAGAACCTTGTCCGCGGGAATGCTCCGCAGCCTTTCTAACTCGTCCCGACCGCCGGCAATTCCTAAATCATCGGCGAACTTTTTTCCGGAAGCTTCCCCAGTACTCGAGATCCGGTTGTACGGGATGGGTGACCGGATGTCCTGGTTAAGCGTGCTCTGAGCTTCGCCGCTCTCCAGAATTGCCCCTTGAAATAATCCGGCGGCCAACGGGGAAGCCATTAACAGAGTGATGTCGAGTGCGCCCGCGGATTGGCCCATCACGGTGACTCGATTTGGATCACCTCCAAAGTGCGAGATATTGTCGCGGACCCAGTGCAAAGCTTGCAGTTGGTCTAGTAAACCATAGTTGCCGGAAGAATGGTGCTCCGATTCTGCAGTCAGTGCTGGATGGGCAAAGAATCCGAACGGTCCCAGTCGATAGTTAGCGCTAACAACGACAAGGCCAAGCCGTGAGAGAGGCGGGCCGAGCGGCGTCGATTGACTGTAGCCAACTTCATTTCCTCCGCCGTGAAAAAAAACGATAACGGGCAGCTTCGCGTTCGGCGACAGCTGTCCCGTCCATATGTTGAGATAAAGACAATCTTCGTTCCAGGCAACGTGCGGCAACCAGCCGGCTGGAAGCTGAGGAGCGGCCGGACCGTATTGATTAGCCTGGCGCGTTCCGGTCCATTTGCTCACGGGTTCCGGTGGCTTCCAACGCAGCTCGCCGACAGGCGGCGCGGCATACGGTACACCAAGGAAAGCCGCTTCATTCGCGGAACCGAAATACGTTCCTTCAAGGACACCGGCTTCCAGCGTCACCTTCGGTGGGAGCGGCGTGGCAATACTAGCGTGGCCCAGACCAGCCAGGACTAGGCCCAGGAGACACGCTGTCTTTAACGAAGCGAAATTAGATAACGGGCGCATTCGACATGGTTCTTGGAAACCAGTCATGACGCAAGATACCTCTTGCGGCATAATATTACTATAATACGACAGCAGTGTTCGGCTTGGTGGGGCGAGGATCCCGAATGGTCGCATGAGGTTCGCAGGGAACGTGGCATTCGTGAGAAACGTGGTGTGTTGCGCCGTTGCACGTGCCGAGCCGTTCCCGGTGCGGAATGGAAGAGGTGTTAATCGCGCGGTGGGACGGCTTGTGTGGGCGGCAAATGGGGCTGTGCTCAGGGTTCGCACGCTGGGACCGGCTCGGCGAGCGCAATGGCACAACACGTCACGTCTGCGGAGATAACGGAACGCCCTTGCTAGCCATTCTCGGACGTTCGGGAGCGTCGCCCCACCACGTTAGACCACGTCCAGGAAGTAGCGGTTGTGGCAGAATAGAAAACGCGAGAACTCAGCCGGCAGTGCCGTCCTTCCTCCGGTGCAACGAGAATGAGTTCCCTTCGCTGTCTTCGCACCAGGATGTGAAGCATACAGGCGACTCACTCACGTCCATAAGAATCTTGCCTCCAAACATGATCACCCGTTTGGTCAACTCTTCGACGTTGGCGACAGCAATCATCGCGCCGCCGCACTGACGCCAAGGGGACGAGGCTGATTTCCCGAGGCCGAAAGTCTGGCCTGTGGGCAGTTCATACTCTACCCCTTGCCATTCACCGAAATCGTTTACAACGGTTGGCTCGAATCCTAGTGCTTCCTCGTAAAATTTGCGTGCTCGGGGCAAATCCTTGACCATATAATACACAGCGTCCAGACCACGAGGTGACGAAGGTTTGGTTGTTGGCATAGTGTTTAGTTCGGTTGACTCTCCCGGGACAAATCAATAGTCAGCATGTGGATAGTATAAGCGGCCTGCATGCGAGAGGTTGATGGAAACTCCGATTGGCGCAAGATAGCGTTGACGACATAATATAACTCTAATGCGACAGCTACTGGTGAGAGAGAATGATCCTACGCCAGGGGTATCTGTTGCGACTCATTCCCGAGAATATCATCGTGGTTCCTCTATCTCGGAGCATGCGCATGGCTCACACCAGTTAGTCTATGCTAGCCGGGGCGTAATGGAGGTTTCGTCCGGTCGCAGCCTTTGGAAGATTCCGCCGCATTTTGGGCTTTGGATTCCGGCGCGCACGCCGCATCAGATTCGAATGCCGGAAGCGGTCTCAATGCGCACGTTGTACCTCCGGCCGGCGCGCACAACGCTGCCTTCTTCGTGTACGGTGCTCCACATCGGCGCCCTTCTTCGTGAGCTCATCATAGAGATCGTGCGGGTTGGCCGGCTCCGGGTACGCAACCGCATAGAATGCGCGCTGCGTGATCTCCTAATCGCGGAGTTGGAGCGTGCATCGCCTGTACCTACCGGGATCAAGTTTCCGGTGGATCCTCGCGGGTATCGCGTTGCCCAAATAGTAATGGAAGATCCAGGCTGCCCGATCTCGTTGAAATCGATGTGTGTCTCCGCCGGGGTCAGTGTCCGCACGCTTGAGAGAACCTTTCAGCGCGAGGTCGGCACCGATTTTGAGTGTTGGCGAAGACA
>JAFAIO010000274.1 GCA_019236675.1 Verrucomicrobiota bacterium | reverse complement strand
AGGCGGCGCCATCTTACATTTTGCACATCGACATCTGGAATCGATCACCCTGGATCGGGAGGTGATGCATATCCGGGATTCTCTCGGTCCGAAGTACGCCGAATTGGTCTACAACGGATTCTGGTTCGCACCGGAGCGCGAAGCGATCCAAGCCTTGGTTACAGAATCGCAAAAGAACGTAACCGGGGTTGTCCGGGTGAAACTTTACAAAGGCAATACGATCGTAGCCGGCCGTAAGAGCCCGGTGAGCCTTTATAACCCCGACATCGCGACCATGGAAGCCGATCCGACCCAAGCTTATAACCAATCGGATGCGACCGGCTTTATCGCGTTGAATGCGTTGCGGCTGAAAGTAGCGGCCAAGGTGCACTCGCAAACCGAGAAGTGATCCGTGGAGCGCTGCCTCGCTTCCGCCTTTGCAAAGCCTGCGGCGCGACAGGTTGCGAGGCCGACCCGGTCGGGACCACGGAGCGCGGCCGGTTCACGCCCTGACCAGACTATTCCTCACGAGCCGACGTGAACCGAAACGAATGGGTGCACCGACCCGTTCTGAGTGACCATCCTTGGTAATCTGCCTTTGAGCGTGGATGTGAAGATGCGGTTCGCTTTGCGTTCAATGGTCAGTATGCTATATATTTTTTGTATATAGCATATGGATATTGCCAAGGTTTTCTGGTCCGGCCGATCTCAAGCGGTCCGGTTGCCAAAAGAATTTCGGTTCGATTCCGATCAGGTGCGGATTCGCCGGCGCGGAAATGTAGTTATCCTTGAGCCTCTGGCGCACGATTGGCAATGGCTGGACGCGGTGACCGCAAAACTTGATGATGATTTCGTGGAGGCCGTTAATGAGCAACCAGCACCACAAGAGCACCCCGGGGTAGATGAATTTTTTGGCAAGAGATGAAGTATCTTTTGGACGCCAACATGGTGATCGCTGTGTTGAACGATCGAGATTCGCGTCCAGCGCGTCGTCTTCGTAAATGCAAGCCCAGTGACGTAGCAATCTCCGCTATCGTGGCCCATGAACTTTACTACGGGGCATTCAAAAGCGCACGGCGAGAGCAAAATGTTGCCCTGGTTGAGAAACTGCGCTTTCCCATCATCGAGTTTGATGCCGAAGATGCGCGCGAAGCGGGCGAACTGCGAGCTTGGCTTACTTCGCGGGGAACACCGATCGGTCCTTACGACGTGTTAATCGGGGCCCAGGCCAGGGCCCGAAAGATGGTCCTCGTCACGAGAAATATCCGCGAGTTCCGGCGCGTGCCCGGCCTAAAGATTGAGGATTGGAGCTGACGGATCCTCGCGATCCGTTATTTGCTGTAAATACGTTGAATCCACGAAGATTTTCAGGATGATGCAAAAGGCAAGATCCTGAAATCCATTGGCAACAGCACCTGAGATTGATGGGTTCAAATACTGGGCGTTTATTAGTTACAGCCATCGCGATAAGAAATGGGGTGACTGGCTACATCGGTCACTTGAAACCTATCGGGTCCCCAAGCGCTTGGTGGGGCAGGCTACCCGTGATGGCATTCGACCGAACAGGTTATTCCCCGTCTTTCGTGATCGGGAAGAGTTGCCGGTATCGGCAGACCTGAGCGGTAGGGTCAATGAAGCGTTGGCTGAGTCTCGTTACTTAGTCGTAGTTTGTTCTCCCAACTCAGCACAATCGCTTTGGGTCGACCAAGAGATAAAGTTCTTCAAAAAACTGGGTCGGGAAGATCGTGTACTTAGCCTGATTGTAGGCGGCGAGCCGCACTCGTCGGACTCTTCGAAAGAATGTTTTCCCGAAGCACTCATGCACCGAGTGGATGCGGATGGTATCCTTTTGCCGGAACGCTCGGAGTCAATCGCCGGTGATGTCAGAGAAGGAAAAGACGGAAAGCTCAACGCTAAACTAAAATTGTTGGCTGGGCTTCTGGACGTCAAATTCGATGCTTTAAAGCAGCGCGAGCACGAACGCCGGCACCGGCAGTTCGCCGGAATCACCTCGGCCGCACTCGTATTAGCGGCGACAATGTCAGGAGTTGCGGGGTATGCGGTTCTCCAGGAGAGAGAGGCAAAAAAACAACGGAGACTGGCCTTAGCCCAAGAACGCCGCGCAAATGCTGCCCGCCAGAACGCGGAAGAAATTTTAAACTATTTGCTGAATCAACTGAGTGGCAAGCTCGAGCCAATCGGTCACCTCGACATTGTCGAGGATGTGCAAAAGCAGGTCGAGACTTACTATAAGAACCTCGGGTTCAGCGATCGGGATCCAAATGCGGCCAACAATTGGGCAACGTTACTACAGCAAGAAGGCGACCGCCTTTTAGCACAGGGCGATCTAAACGGCGCTAAAGCCAAGTATGAAGAGAAATTGGCCATTGCCCGGAAACTTGTTGAGCAAGCTCCGGGTGAGTTCGCCTGGCAACGGAGCTTATCAGTTGCTTATGAAAGTCTGGGTGACGTTTTGATGAGTCAAGGAGACTTGGATGGTGCGAAGGCCCAGTTCCAGCGTGAACTTGAGATTAGGCTGCCGCTTGCCGAAAAGGACCCGGCTAACGGCGCCCGGCAGCGCGATTTATCGGTTTGTTACAAGCGGCTCGGTGATGTGTTGAAAGCGCAAGGGGACTTGAGCGGTGCGAAAGCCGAGTTTGAGCACTACCTCGAGATAACGCAAAAACTGGTTACGAAGGAGCCTGATAATGCAATGTGGGAGGACGATCTATTTATCGCCTGGGTTATGGCTGGCGACGTCGCCTCGGCCCAAGGCGATCTTGCCAGAGCAAAGACCGATTATCAGGAGTCGCTGGATGCTATCCAAAAGACGGTTCAGCTGGAGCCGGGCGACACCCGTTGGCAGCGCAATTTGATGGCGAGCTATAACCGGCTCGGTGATGCTCTCAAGGCGCTAGGAGATCTTAATGGCGCTAAGCTCCAATACGAGAATGGACTCAAGGTCATCGATAGATTGGCCAAACAAGATCCGACTAATAGCGGATGGCAATGCGACTTGTTTGTGAGTTATGACGTTCTGAGTAGCCTACTGTTAGCAAAAGGAAATTTGGGCGAAGCCAAGGCGCAATGTCTAGATGGACTCGCGATCATTCAGAAACTGGCGAACCAGGATCCCGACAATACCACTTGGCAATACAATTTGTGGGATTGTCATGAGGACTTAGGCGACATTTGCCGGGCGCAAAAAGATTTCGATAACGCCTTGGCAGAATACCAAGCCGCATTTGACATCATTCAGAAACTGGTTGGCCGAGATCCTGGTAATGGTGATTGGCAACATTCGTTAGCGGTTGCTCATCAAAAACTCGGAGATGTCTCTCTGGACCGAAACGAGCTGGTGAGCGCCAAGGCCGAGTACCAGAATGCTCTCGTGGTTTTGCAAGGGTTGGTTAAGAAAGATCCGGGTAATACCGATTATCAATATAATTTGTCGGGCGTTTATAAGGGTCTAGGTGTCGTCGAAAAAGCACAAGGGGACATCACGAATGCCGGACAGAATTTTCGGGCTAGCCTCGACATTCTGGCTCAGCTAACCCAATCGCATGGTGAGCACATAGATTGGAAAGCGGATCTGGAATCGGTAAGAGAGTTATTGGCTGACTTGAAACGCTAAATTGCGGCCTGTGGAGCGCTGCCTTCCCGCAGCCGCGGGACGAGGCCGACGCGGTCGGCACTGCGAAGCGTGCCGTGCTTCCGCCTTCGCCAAGCGAGTCGACTGAGCTCGCCGAACTTCCTAGGGCGCGATCTGGCAGTGTCAGACGAGGTGGGCGCTATGCCGCGAAGCGGCTAAAGAATATAGCCCCAGGGCTTCAGCCCTGGGTCACACGATCAAGAAGATGCGCCCTGAAAGTGGCGCCCGAAAGGGGGTGTGATTGCGCCAACGGGACCGGCCGCCGCGGACTGAGGTCACGCCCTGACGAAACTATTCCTCAGGAGCTAACGTGAACCGAAACGAATCGGGACACCGACCTATTCGGACCTACCGTCCTTGTTAATCGACAACTTGTTGCTGGTTTTTTTGTCACTGGTTCACGTCCTGGTTATGTGTAACCGAGTTAGCTAATTTGCGTGCAAGACTCGGCGTTGCCGACCGCATCGGCCTCGTCCCGCGGCCGCGGGAAGGCAGCGCTCCACGGCTTCCAACCGAATTCGCGTGTATTCGCGTGCATTCGCGGTCCTCTTTTTTGCGATCTTTGCGATCTTTTGCGGCTATTAAGATTCTTTCTACTTGCCGGCTGCTGATCCCACGTTCCCGAAACCAACGGTACGCTCGAACTTCCGGACTTCGGCTTCGTTCCCATAACTGGCCGCACCCAATTTCTCGAACTCGCTCGGAGGAGTCTCGAGCGCATGATGGTCACCACCTAACAGGAAGCCTGCGATCGCTAGCGGAGAATGCGTCCAAAACCGTGCATACCAGAAGGGATGCTGAGCGATTTCAGCATTCTGTCGATCTTCCATTTTCTGGGTGTCCCGGATCGCTTCCGCAACCTTGTGGGCTGCGGCCGACTGGCGGGTCTGCGAATCATACTGGAACGCGCCAGGTTGAGATGAAACAATCGCACTTCCGTTGGAAGACGAAATGACCTCGGGCCTTGAGAGTGGCTTGTTATTCGCTAAGTCTGACAAGATCGACGTAGTGGAGAATGCGGACCGATTAAAGTCCCTCCATACATCGGTATCGGTTGTCCCGGCTTGGCTGATGCAAGGGAAGGGGTAACGGGCCGGGGTCACGTCTTAACAAGCAACATTCTGCGGAGGCATTTGATTCTTTTAGCCAAGCTCCTATCGCTCTCTAAGCGCTTGGCAAAACGTCGGATGGCCATGGTCACGGCAGGGTATTGCATGCCACCAGCTAACTGGCCCAATTGCCGTAAGGTCCTGTCTGAGTAGTTGCGACAGAAGTAGAGGGCAGCGCCAAGAGCTCCATTGCCATAGCCAGCTCGGAGAAGCTCCCACTCTTGGCCCCATACCTGGCTTACCGCTGAGGTGATCGTCTCCCAACTGAGGGTTCCCTCTTTGGCCTTCCTAATGCCGGTTTGTTCCTGGTGGTCACCCTCGAGCAACTCCTTCATGCGCTCCACAAACTCGCTCGGTCCTAGCAGCAGCGTGGCTTTCAGTTCGCTCTTCCAATCACCACCCACTTCGGGGTCCACGGGCAGGGGTCACGTCTTAACAAGCAACAGTCTGCTGAGGCGTTTGATTCTTTTAGCCAAGCTCCTATCGCTCTCTAAGCGCTTGGCAAAACGTCTGATGGCCATGGTCACGGCAGGGTATTGCATGCCACCAGCTAACTGGCCCAATTCGCGTAAGGTCCTGTCTGAGTAGTTGCGACCGAAGTAGAGGGCAGCGCCAAGAGCTCCATTGCCATAGCCAGCTCGCAGAAGCTCCCACTCTTGGCCCCAGACCTAGCTTACTGCTAAGGTGATCGTCTGCCAACTGAGGGTTCCCTCTTTTGCCTTCCTAATGCCGGTTTGTTCCTGGTGGTCACCCTCGAGCAACTGCTTCATGCGCTCCACTAACTCGCTCGGTCCTAGCAGCAGCGTGGCTTTCAGTTCGTTCTTCCAATCACCACCCACTTCGTCAACCGCCGCAGCCTGCTCCAGCTCCCTCCGGTAAGCCGCCATCTTAGCGCTCTCGCCTCCTCGGTCGCTCACCAGATCCAGCACAGTGCCGATCCTCAGCCACTCAGGTGCTTTCGCCTTGCCGCTGTAGTACTGATAAGAACTCCATGGATAGCTCCGTAGCGCTTCTACCCGGGCGCGAGCAAGCTGTGCTGCAGATTGCTCTTGGGAATCTTCTGAATGGACTCGGACTTCATGCCCGCCCAAATGACGCACCCGCACCGGATTGAGGTGTAGGTAGCGGTTGATGGTAAACCCATGGCTAGTCCAATCGTGGAGGATGGCTTTAAATCTTCCCTGAAATAACGGACCCACCCGTTGATACTTTCTGTTGAACCAGATGCTGTAGCTCACGTTCAGCCATTGGATTGCTCGACTCAGGTTCGCCTCGGGAGTCTCTACCTGCAGATGGTAGTGATTAGGCATCAGCACGTAGCCATGCAGCCTCAAACCAAAGCGCTGCGGCAACTTGCTAAGCAAACCCACAAAATGCTGGTAGCTGGACGCCCCTCGGAAAATCGTCCGCCTTTCAATCCCCCGATTCACAACATGATACCAGCCCCCCTCTATATCTAGTCGGGTCGGTCGAGCCACGCCTCCGTTCTTAGCCCCTGCGCTCAAGCAATGTCAAGCAACAATTGTTGCTTATTAAGACGTGACCCTATTCCGTGCCCCCTATACCCTATTCCGTGCCATAATCTCTACCGATTTGTCGGAAATAACCCCGTTACGGGTACCGATCCGACGGGACTTATTTTGGGGTACCTTCCGCCTGCAGGCTTTGGCGATGGCGGAGGCGGAGGCGGAGGCTTTATAACCGGCGCCGTCGACGTGGGTTGGGGTAGTCTCGGAGATCCCAGCGCTATAAATTGGGGTTCTGGCTGGGGCGGGGGTGTCGGCTCGAGCGTAGTAGACTTTCAGATCGGCTTCGTTGGCGCG
>JAFAIO010000129.1 GCA_019236675.1 Verrucomicrobiota bacterium | reverse complement strand
GATTTCATCGCTAAGTATGGTTCCTCGCCCGTAGATCGTCAGAAAGTGGCTGCGGTCGACGGTAAGGGTCAGGAGACAGAGGTCAGCCTCACCGATCCAGAGCCGGTGGCTCAGATTTTCAAGACGATGAACGAGGATCAATTCGGCGAGCTCTGGTTTTTTCGGGTTTATTCGGGAGGGGTGAAGACCGGGAGCGATTTATTTAACAGCTCGCGGGGCGCCTTCGAGCGAGTTGGCCAAATTTACTATTTGAACGGCCGTAACCGTTTCCCCGTGACCGAGCTCGGGCCCGGCGAAGTGGGGGCAACCGTCAAACTCAAAAACACGTACACGGGAAACACTCTCTGTTCAGGTAACCACCCCGTAATATTGCCGGAACCGGTTTATCCTAAACCCATGGTTCATGCTGCCCTTCAGCCGCAAGCCAAAGGAGAAGAGGATAAGATCGCGGCCGGGCTGGCGATCCTACACGAAGAGGACCCGACGTTCGTCGTCACAACCGACCCTGAATTGCACCAGACAATTTTAGCAGCCCAGGGAGAACTGCATCTCGATGTACTGGCTGAACGTTTACGCCGAAGGTTCAAAGTTCATTTTGACCTGATTGAACCGCGGGTGCGTTACCGGGAAACCATCAAAATACCGGCGGAGGCAACTTACCGGCATAAGAAACAGAGTGGCGGCGCCGGGCAATTCGCGGAGGTCGTGCTCCGCGTCGCCCCGAGAACGCGGAACTCGGGAATCGAGTTCAAGGAATCGCTGTCTGGCCAATGTGTCGACCGCGTGTTTGTACCGTCCGTGGAGCGCGGGATGCACAACGCCTGTAACGAAGGGATTCTGGCCGGTTACCGAGTCGTAGATGTCGCGACCGACTTTTATGACGGCAAAATGCATCCGGTCGATTCCAACGACATTTCGTTTCAGATCGCCGGTTATTGGGCTTTTAAAGAAGCGTTCCTTAAAGCCAAACCTTGTTTGCTAGAACCGATACAATTGCTGGAGATCCGGATTCCAAATGACTGTATGGGCAAAGTAATCGGCGACCTGTCCAGCCGCGGCGGCAAGATTCTCGGCATGGACACGGACGGCAATTTCCAGGTTGTCCGGGCCCACGTCCCAGCTCGCGAACTTTACCGGTACTCGACCCAGCTCCGGTCCCTCACCGGCGGCCGCGGCTTACACAGCGAAGAATTCAGCCATTACCAAGAGCTGCCCGCGGAGTTAGAGCACAAGGTGATCGAGGCGGCGAAGAAAGCGCGGAAGTAAAGCCGGATTGCGGATGTCCGTACCAACGGGTACGGCGCGGGTGGTGATCGGCGAAAGGAAGTTTCTTGATTTCCCACCTAAATTTATAGTTTCTATGGGGTTTATTGAAATCGCCCCCAATCAGTCGCGAGATGTCCCTCATGTTGGACATCTTCCGGTTCACCGCCGCTAGTCTGGTTCTATTGCACCACATCGCCTGGCGGAAATTCGGGACCTACATTCCCTGGAACTTTACCCAAACTGCTATCGAGCCAGTCGTGGCGTTCTTCGTCCTTTCCGGATTCGTCATCGCACTCACCGCGGAGACGAACGATAGGACCGCGGGCCAATATTTACTCAGCCGCGCCACGAGACTGCTTTCGGTCTCCATTCCGGCCATCATTCTCACCATCGTGCTTGACCACGTTGGTAGCGCCATCTTTCCGGCTCTTTATTCCGATCATTGGACTGACCCGGCGACGATTGCGAATCTAAACACACCTCTGGTAATCCAAGCCGGTACAACCCTGACCTTTATCAATCAGATTTGGAGCTTAAACCTCTGGCCAGGGACCAATAGCCCTTTTTGGTCTTTAGGGTACGAGGCGGTGTACTACGTCTTATTCGGGATCGCTTATTATGAGCGGAGAGCATGGCCGCGTCTGATTGGTATTATCGGCGTCAGCCTCGTGGTGGGCCCGAAAATCCTGCTTTTGTTGCCGATTTGGCTAATGGGAGTCGGCGTGTGGCATCTTTATAAGAGAACCAAGATCTCCCCTGCTAGCGGGACGATTATTCTTGCGGTTTCCTTTCTCGGTTATGCGGCTTTCATGATCAGCCAATTCCGCGGCGCACTGGATCACAGAACCGAAATCCTAGCCGCAGGCGTGCCAGCAAACCTCGTGGGGCTGTCGAACCATTTCCTGTCGAACTATGTGTCTGGGCTGTTTTTTTCCGGAGCCCTACTTGGGCTTAAAGGTATAGCTGCTACTCTGTCGCCGGCTCTGGTCGCTTGTGGAACCACGATCCGTACCCTGGCTCGTTGTACCTTCAGCATGTATTTGTATCACTATCCGCTAGCATATTTCTTTCGGGCAATCGCAGCGGTCGTCTGCGGTCAACGGGGTTTGGACATGCGGAGCTGGCCCATGACTCTGGTAGTCCTGGTGGGGACAGGCCTCTCTATCTATCTTTTGGCGTTAATCACGGAACAGAAGAAAAACGAATTCCGCGGATGGCTAGCGGTAATCTTTAGGCTGGTGCGGCCGACAGAGCTTGCCTAGTCGATGAACTCCATTGATCGTCGACGCTTTTTACTCAGCTGCGCAGGGTTATTAGGAATTGGTACCCTATCTCCAAAGCTTAGGGGCGCCGACTATGACGAACAAGAGCTTGTGGTCGACTTTGACGTTCCAGGACGGCTGATCCCTAGAGATTTCCTTGGACTTAGTTTCGAGACACAGAGTCTCTTTTCTGAAGGGATATTTTTACCAGAGAACCGCTCCCTGATTTCACTCGTTCAGCGCCTCGGCCCAACGGGCATAATCCGAATCGGGGGAAACTCGAGCGATCGTCCTTACTTAGACAAATGGCTCCACCGCAATCGCACGCACTTCAAAAACCTCGCAGGTTTTCTATCGGCGACCGGCTGGCGGCTGATCTACGGCCTTGATCTTGGGTCGGATAAGGCAGAACAGGCGGCTACAGAAGCGGAGATGGTGGCGGAACTCGTCGGCTCTAAACTTCTGGCGTTTCAATTTGGCAATGAGCCTGATCTCTTTCGGTCGGATCTCCGAAGATCGAACTACAATTGTTCTGACTACCTGATCGAATGGCGCGAATTCTTGAAAGCATTGAGGACCCGAGTTTCGGGTGGGCCCGTAGCGGGGCCGGATATCTCCTACGACACAAGTTGGCTCGGACCGTTTATAACTAGGTTCGGATCACAGGTCGTTTTCCTAACATGCCATTATTACAGTGAGGGTCCGGCCAGTAGCGCTGAGGTTACCATGGAGAGGATGCTCGATTCGGGCGACGCGCTCAGAAAGCTTATCGATTCTGTAGCAAGTTATACCGAGGGCTCGCAATTGAAGGTCAGAATGGCCGAGATCAACTCCGTTTTCGGAGGTGGGAAGCCCGGAATCAGTGATACGCTGGGAGCAGCACTATGGGGGGTCGATGTTATGTTTACACTGGCCCAAGCCGGCTGGCTCGGGATCAACTTTCATGTTGGTAACGATGCCTATTATTCTCCGGTAGGGCGGACCGGGATAGGTGCTTTTGAGCCGAGACCACTTTACTATGCCATGCTCCTGTTCGCTTATGCTGGCCGGGGCTCGATCGTACCAATCCGCGGTCAAAGGAAGCGGTTGCGAGCGTTCGCCATTCGAGGCAAGGGAAATGAACGTAAACTCGTTTTGGTCAACAAAAACCTTGCCCAAGCTGAGCATGTCCGCATTACCACGACCGGGCACACCGCAACCATTCTGCACTTGACTGCACCTTCAGCCGAGAGCAAGACCGGCATCACTTTTGGCGGAGCCTCGGTCGACTCAAACGGACGCTGGGTTCCACTACCTACGCGATCAGCGGCGCTCAAATCGAATCGTTTTGTTGTGGAACTACCGGCGGCCAGTGCCGCAGTTATCGACATTCACGCTGGATAAAGGAACCCCGTCACAGTGGCTTGGATTAGAATTTCGTTTGCATGCCGGAAGCCGGGTAATCTATAATATCCACAATCTCTGTAATTTTATTGAGAATCGAGACTATTTATGTTGCAGCGGATCAAGAAAGCGGTTGGCGGTGTGCCTGTCGTTGGAATTGCTCTCAGGCGAGTCTACCGGTCGGTGGTCAGCAAGCCCGGGCTTGTGTTCCATAGCTCAGATCAATATTGGGACGATCGCTATCGAAGGGGCGGCAACTCCGGCCCAGGTTCTTACAACCGGCTCGCTTATTTCAAAGCGGAGGTCCTGAATCAATTCGTTCGAAAACACGGTGTCGCGACGTTGATCGAGTTTGGCTGCGGCGACGGAGCACAACTTCGTCTGGCTGAATATCCCCGCTATATT
>JAFAIO010000496.1 GCA_019236675.1 Verrucomicrobiota bacterium | reverse complement strand
GTCTGCTAGCGCGGACACCGATCACTTTGCAGATTGGTGCAGAAGGCCAACAACTGGTCTGTTTCCGGACCGGCTGCATGTTAGATGAAGCGCGGCTATTAGGCCCCGTTGCCTGGTCTGCGGCAGAGTTGCTCGGATCCTGCGAGTCGTTGAGCAAAGTCCGGCAGTGTGCCGGCGAGGATTGCGGCTGGCTCTTTCTGGATCTGACCAAGAACCATAGCCGGCGCTGGTGCGACATGGAGGATTGCGGCAGTAAAGCCAAGGCAAAACGATATTATCGGAAGAAGACGGGGGGAGTCAGGAGCCAGGAGCTAGAATCTGGGAGCTAGGAGGATGGCGGAGGGGCTCTCGTAATGGTCTTCGTCGTCGTCCTTGATGGGCGCGTCTCAGTCGAAAGAAGCACCGAATTTGGGACGACCCAGCCCCCGGGGAGCACATAAGTCGCATAGGTCCTATGAGTCCCATCCGCTCGCATGGGCCCACAGTGGAGAACCGATCGAGGACGAGGACGATTACGAACTAGGAAAGCGCATCGCGCGATCCCTCCTAGCTCCTAGATTCTGGCTCCTCGCTCCTCTAGCCAACCGGCTCGCAAACAACCTTCGACCCTCTACCGCTCAATACCCTCACCTTTACCTTCAGTTTTCCGATCCCGGGCAGATTTAGTTCACCGGCAACCTGAGCTCGTTTCGCAATCTCGGGTAGAGCGGCAGCGAAGCGCTCCAGCTCTTTTTGGTTTTCTTCCCACCTTTTGATTTCAGATTCTCGGTTCTGACCGGCAAAAGGACCATCCTTCTTTAGTCCTCGAACGTGATCCGGCACACCCGGCTTTCCACTGGTTCGCGGCAGCCGGCTAAGGTCGATCTCCCGGGGAAACCGGATACAAAAGACGGCATCCGGTTCGATACCAGGTACTCCAATATAGGTCTTTCCTTTGTTACCCGGGGTAGCCAGGGCCGATAGGGTGTTACCGGGGGCTCCTTTACCGTTGAGAGAAGGACCAAAGATCTTTTCCGCCAGCGCAAGCGTTACTGGATGTCGATACCGGCTTTCCATATGGAGACAGCTATTGTGGCCAAAGCGCGCCCTCGCTCCAGAATATCCGCAAATGCCCATTTTTCGCGGTTTCGAAAATATTCGTTGAGGGCGCAGGCTGGAATAGGATGGCGTCTCCTTAGGCCAAGTTTCGGCAAGGCTTCTTCTGGGTGCAGATAGACTTGTTTTTTCTCCGGGAAAGGCAGGTTCTTAACTTTTGAATTATCAGGTATCAAAAGCACCGTCAGGTTCCCGATTGTATCACCGAGGCTCTCATGTTGGAGATGGAGTTGATCCGGGTTTTCTTCTGCCAGATCTCGGCGCCAGATTTCGGATAGAGTATCCGGCATCACATGGTCGATCGAGGAGTTGTCCGTGTTAAACCTCAAATCAGAAGAAGCGTTTGCCGAGTAAAAGGTCTCCAGTTCCTGGAGGTAGTAACGCAATCGTCGCATGTGAACGCCAGGCCCGAAAAGCGGTCGTAAGGCGAATCGATCGGCAAATCTGTCATCCTGTATCCAGAACTCTCGTAACAACTGTTCTAATTTTTGATGTGCGTCGGCCCGGTTCACCTTATGCATGGGGTCGAAACAATTTCCGGCCTCAACCGCCAGTTGCTGAAATTTGGTTGCCGGTCGTTCGTAAACCACCGCTGTTCGAACAACCAACGAACAGAGAGTCATTAATATTTGCTCCAGGCGGTCAGTTTCATCGACGCAATCCAGAGCCACCAACAATAGAGGAGCCAGCGATGGCACTGATAGCTGCTTCAACTCCAGCAGCAAGCGATCGATGGCCGAGCTTTCCCCCGGTTCGAGAATCCGTTGATAGTTGAGTGCTGATCGTTCAAATGCCTTTAGCCACGAGACCAGCGCGCGGGATTCTTGCGCCTGAACAAACTCGAACCGCAATTCTTCGTACAGTCCGCCGCCAGGGGTTTGATTTCCATCGCGCAACACAAAAACCGAGAGAAAATGTTTGAGATCATCTTCGTCAAAAAGCTTGGATACGTAAGACCAGACCTGTCGAGCAAGCTCCACCGCTTTCGAATCGACATCTCGAACGAAGTTAAAAAGATTTCGCACCAGATCGGTTGGGCTAACCCGTCGGCCACGAGAATTTAACGTTTCGAAGATGGCGGCGGGCCGATCGTCTGGTTCAACGCTGAGCAGAAGCACTTCAACCTTATCGAAGGTGCGATCCAGGAACTCCGTCAAATCACTTTCCGCTTCCGGATGACTCTCGAGCTCAGTCTTGAAATAACGATATGCTCTGATGACCTTGCTTTCCGAAAGCAAAATCGGATCCAATTGACTGGATGTTTCGGCGTACAGCGCATTGATCAATGCAACATCTTGACATGGTCCATCTTGCAGCACCAGCCGCAGGGCTGTGCCAGGTGCGCACTTCAACCATCGCTCCGGATTGAACACCGACAAAGACCGGCTCTTCAATAGATCTCGCAGCGCCAAGACCAGCAAAAACATGGTGGTGACCCGCTGCTGCCCATCTACCACCTCCGAGTCGACGCCTCGTTGGTCCACTAGAATCACGCCAAGGAAATGTTTGCGGCCGGCTTTCCAGCAGTTGTGCCAGATATCGTCCCAGAACTGCCCTACCTCTCCTTTTCCCTCGCTGGGTGTCTCCCATTCATACTCGCGTTGGTAGTTGGGAACGACGAATTTTCGGTCGCGATGCGCCGTTAACAACTGCTTAAGGCTGTAACGTAGCGCGTTCATTTACTCCGAAGCCACCAAACCACCGCCTAGCGGTCAGTCTAGAACGCTCGATGGTTGCGTGTAAAGCTTGTCCGGGAGCGAAAGAGCGCAATGGATTACGCATTGATGCAGGTGTGTCGCAGGTTATCCACTTCCCGGCGCTTGGAGGGGAGCCGCTCTCAACTATGGCAATACCAATGAATTTGTTCTGCTATTCGACCCGGTCTTGACCTTGATCGTGAACAGCAGGCGGCTCCCGAGAACGACCCCGTCACGTGTTCTTCCTATCGCGCGAACCGTTTTAATGAACCGTCAGCGGCTCATATCTTTTACCCAAGTTCCAACGTAACTTCCTGACCACAAGACAACTTGAGCACCGCCGCCGCAGAGCCGTTCGCGACCGCGATCTCCAGGAAGTTCAGGCTCCCCCAAATCACGAATGGTTCGCCGGAGACGACCGGCTCCTCCGAATAAAAACGCTTTTGCACCTCAATCACGGCACCGCCGGCGTGAACTGCGAATGATCGAGGAAGCACATCCGAATTGAGTTGCCGTCGTTCAATGCCAATCACTGCACTACCGAATCGGTCGATATGGATGATCTTAGATTTAATGCTCGAACCGGTAACCTCAGCAAGCGGCGCCAATCGTTTCGGATCGCGGATCGACGAGCCTAGCTCCTCCGGCTTAATACCGGCGGCCAGAGCTGCAGCCACCGGCGCAAAAATATCGCGTCCATGAAAAGTGTTACTAACCGATGCCGGAAGATAAGCGGCCGGTTGAATCTCAAAAGCTTCAACCGGTTCGGGTGTAACTAATGAAAATAATCCATTGTCTGGTCCGACAAAATTGTAACGATCAGTTCGCAAGATGATGCGGCGCCGGCTCGATCCCACACCCGGGTCAACTACCGCCAAGTGAATAGTGCCGGCAGGAAATTGCTGGTATGCGCCCAGCAACACATAGGCCGCCGAAAGAACATTTTGCGCCTCGATCCCGTGACTGATGTCGATCACGCGAGCTTTGCTGTAACGCGAGAGAATCACTCCCTTCATAGCCGCGACATAATAGTCATCTAGTCCATAATCAGTGAGCAAGGTGATGATCATTATTAAGTAATCAGTAAGACAGTAATCAGTAATCGTACGCTACACTGATTACTGACCTACTGATTACTTAAGAAACGCCGGTAGAATCTTGGCGGATTTTTCGTTTGCCAAAAGCCGGGGTTCCAAAAGTCGAAATCCGGAAATTCTCCGTGCTTACGAGGTCCGCTTGAATATCCGGTTGGACAATCGTGAGGTTCTAAGCCAAATGCCTTTAAGTGGATTCGATCTGAGGCGGGCAATAATTGATATGCGATAACCGCGTTTTCGAAGGTCCCTAGGGTTCGATCTGCGAACGACTCAGGCGATTGAAAGAATTCGTCGATCCAAGTTAGCAAGCTGCCTCGAACTGGAATTCCACCGACATTAGATTCGTCGAGCTCAGCCCGAGGATGGAGACATAAGTTATAGAAATCAGTGGAGTGGTAGTGCAGATACAGTCCAGCGCTGCACTGAAAGTCGCGAATGCTGCAAGCCGCACCCATGTACACCAGGTTTCGGATTCGCAGATCGGGGTATTCTCGCAAAGCCTCGTTCATGACGAGTGTACCCATGCTATGGGCAACAACATCGACGCAACAGGACGGATGGCGTTGCAGGAACCGGTTTAAAGCAGCGAAAAACAGGGCGGCTGCCCCCGGGTACAGGTTTCCCTGGCCATCGCGCTGATCGATCGTGGTGATAAAGTTTCCCCCCGGATAAAACATCGTGCGTGTACGTCGCAGCATGTTTTTCCAAGCCGCTGTTCCGACCATGTCTAACGCCGGTTCGGTAGTAAATTGCAGCGGCGCGGTCACGACGTTCTCGGCGATCAATCCCGCCCGTATGGTGTCGCTTGTATCAGGGCCTAAGAAGAGACCAATGACCGGCCGGCTCGGGTTTCCCGGAACATACTGTAATCCGGCCCGAAAGAATGCGTTGTCCTTTTGCGAAGCTCGCGCGTCTGGAGCGAACCGACGTAAGCACCTCAAAGAACTTATCTTTAACCGGAAAGGTCCGTGAGTTTCTCTGATAGATTCCGTCGGCGTTTTGGAAGATTTTGCCAAAATTAATGGCAACGTTCATCGGCAAATCTGCTAGTCCGCGGCCGATGTCGGAGACCAAAACGAAAGGGAACAAGGCTGCGGCGCTGTATTCAGCCGGTGTACCTTTATATGAAATCCCATTCCGTTCGTAGGCCAGATGATAGTTGTAGCTGCTGAGAAGTCCCGAGTCCCAATTAAGGAAGATTGGATAAGTGTCTGGAGATGAGCTCTCAATTCGGCGACCAACATCCTGAGCAAGCTGGTTAGCCGTCTCCAGAGTCGTGAGGCCGCCATGCACGAATAGAAGCAGTCGCCGGCGAGGTTGATGCTCAATTGCTCGAAACATCTGCTCGAGCTGAGCCTCATACTTGCTCGTTTCTGGAGACACACCGTCCGAATCAATCACGATCCGATGATCTTCCTCGACGACGGTCCGGAGTTGGGCCCGGGGAAGCTTGGCTTGCTTCGGAGGACGGAACGCAGATTGATCGGAGTTAGCCGTCGCTGAAACCGGCCACACCAGAGCTAACAGAAAGGCGTTACCAAACAGCCTGGCAAACCGATCCACGGCGATCCCTTATACTCACCCTTTGCCGGCGCACAATCCCAAAATGTGGAGGGACACCTGTGTTGGAAGCGTCCCGGCCGGGCGCTCAGCGGTGAATCGCATCAACATCATCGCTTTAGCCGATTCTTTCGCAATTTAATCAATGTTATCGCGTCACCGAATCCACCTATTTTCGCGACATGGAGCCAGTTTTACTCAATGACGTTCATAGCCAACTTAATCCATGCCGAGTTCGGCAGCTGGCTTTGCCAGAATCGTCGGATGAAGCTGCTAGTTTCATTTCTACCTGGTCAGGTCGCGTGTCGATCTCAGGCCGGCGTCATTCCATGGGCGGACAACCCTATGGAGCAGAAACGCTTTGTCTGGATACTACCAGGCTCGTACACGTTCTCGACTTCGACACGATTGCCGGCACCGTTACAGTTGAATGCGGCGTCACTTGGGAACAACTCATCCGGTTCCTTCATGCCCGGCAAGAAAGCGTTGCTGGGGCCTGGGGAATTCATCAGAAACAGACCGGGGCTGATGATTTGACGCTCGCCGGTGCTCTCTCCGCTAATATTCACGGCCGCGGACTATCTTACGCCCCGTTTGTCCAGGACATTGCGTCGCTCCGTGTCATCCAACCGGATGGGCAAATCCTACTTTGCTCGCGCGAGTCGAAGCCAGCTCTGTTTCGTTTGGTGATCGGAGGCTACGGTTTATTTGGATTTGTTACCGAACTAACGCTACGCCTTCGCCGTCGCTGCTATTTGCGGCGACAGGTGCAATCCATCTCTTCCGCAGAGGTCTTTCCGGCGTTCGAATCGTTGGCTGCAGAAGGGCACCAGTACGGCGACTACCAATTCAACGTTGATGAAAACAGTTCGGATTTTCTCCACGCTGGGATCTTGGCCACCTATTGTCCGACTGATGCGACACCGGCCAAGTCCCAGAGAAATCTCTCCAATCAGGAATGGCTCGCATTCCTCGAGCTAGCGCATAGTAACAGGCAAGCCGGTTACCAGAAGTATCGTGACTTTTATCTAAGTACGGATGGCCAGGTTTACGACTCGGACCTGCATGCATTCGGGGTCTATCTCAGCGACTACAGCCGGCATCTGGCAGCGCGCTTACGAACCTTCCGTCTTTCTACCCTTATGATTACCGAGCTCTTTGTGCCCATTCCAGCGTTTCCCGAATTCATGGAAGCGGCGGCCGGCCTCTTAAGAAGAGCTGGCGCGCCTGTGATCTATGGCACAGTGCGCAGAATCGAGCCTGATCGAGAGACATTTCTGCCCTGGGCCCGGACCCGGATGGCCTGCATTATATTCAACTTGCGGATGGTTCACGAACCAACGGAGCTCAGCCGTGCCATCGACAAATTTCGCGGTCTGATCGAGTTAGCGATTGTTTATGGTGGAACCTACTATCTGACGTACCATCGTTACGCGACCGACCAGCAACTCCGCGCATGCTACCCGGAGTTCGACCTGTGGCTAAAAGAGAAACGAGAACGCGACCCGGAGAACAAATTCACGAATGATTGGTTCGCCGGAGTGACTCGGAGGTTATGACGCTGGCCCAAACATCAGGCCAACAAACAACGAGAAGTAATAGCCGCAAAAGAACGCAAAGAACGCAAAAAAACAGAGCAGGACACTTAATGGCCGGCGAAAGCATTAAGCGGACGTGCTCCGAGAATTCACCGCCAGAGCCCGGATTGTGATTCGTGTTGAGCCGTTTCCGGAGACCGCTGTGAGATTCGTACTCCGGACTTTTTTTTAGGAGTTTTTTTTGCGTTCTTAGCGTTCTTTTGCGGCTATTCGTTTTCTCTTTGGTCGCTCCGCCGGATATTAGCTATTTCGTTCAGTAAATCCATGGAATGACCCGTTTAGTGCGCGCTGCGTATTTCTCATACTCGGAGCCAAACTGCGCCAGCAGGGCCCTTTCTTCGACGGGTATCCGCAAGGCGTACGCCAGCGATGTGCACACAAGAATCAGGACCAGACCAAGCCAATTGAAAGTCAGACACCCAATCCCGGCCAACGCGATGATAGCGCCGGTATAAGAAGGATGGCGCACGAATCGGTAAGGGCCGTCTTGGATTACTTGGTGTCCCGGTTGGATGCCAACATCAACGGTGAAGTATTTACCCAAATACAAGACGGCCCAGAGACGTAGCGCAATCCCGCAGACCAGCAAAATATCCGCTAAACACAAAATCCACGACCTCTCAGGCCAATTCAGAACCGTAACCCGGCGCGCCAGCAAAAATCCCGCGAAACAACCACCGGAAATTAACCCCCACACAGCGATCAGGGTGCCACGATCCGCGGATTTGACCGAATCCTTCCCGCGACGGGCTGTTAGTAGAAACAGCTCTAGAGCAAAATACCCGAAGGCGAGAATTGTGGTCAGCCAATAGAGCACTGGCTGGATTAATAGTGATCCTGGTCGGTGTCAACAGGCCCCCCAATAACCCTAGGATCGTCTTCGTTTTAGCAGAGTGCAGGAAAAGCACGGCGCAGCTGGAATGGTGTGCAACCAGCGCTGCTATACGAGCCTCAGACTTGGTGCACTAATAGATCCCTGGAATCATCCGCTTGGTGCGCGCCGCGTATTTCTCATACTCGGAACCAAACTCGGCGAGCAGCGTCTTCTCTTCGACTGGAATCCGAATGGCGTATGCCCACAAAGTGCAGGTTGCTATCAGGATCACTCCAAGCCAGTTGAAAGTGAGAAATCCAACGCCAACCAGCGCTAGGAACGAGCCGGAATAAGAAGGGTGGCGAACAAATCGATAGGGACCATCCTGAATCACGTGGTGTCCGTGTTGAATACCGACATCAACCGTGAAGAATCGCCCTAGGTGCCTGATAGACCAGATGCGCAGGGCAACACCACCGACCAAGAATAGGACAGCCACGCCGATAATAAGCGGCGAATGC
>JAFAIO010000469.1 GCA_019236675.1 Verrucomicrobiota bacterium | reverse complement strand
CTTGGGTTGTTTGCGCGGGCCATGAGACCTTTTGCCTCGAATTCCTCGCTGACCCAGACCGCCTCCTTGGCCTCGGAAGACAACCTGTATCAGTTGGGCTTAGCTATCATTCGGCAGACGGACAGTAGCCCGCGAGGCTGCCAGGCGACCATGCGGCTGATAGACGATTTCCAGCAGCGGATGACTAAGGACTGGAAGGGATATCAGCCAAAGATTTATACGACGGGACGCATCGCTTTCGTGGCGCAAATCTCAAAGAGCATGGAATACGACGCCATTTTGAGCGCGGTTCTTTCCATTGGGATTGTCAGCGGGCTCTTCTACGTGGCGTTTCGCCGGTTCATTCCATTGCTAGGCATTTGCGCGACCTTGATTCTATCTGCTCTAGTTTCGCTGGCGCTGGGGATGCTCTTGTTCAAGAGCATCAACGTCATTGCCATCGGCTTCTTTTCGATCCTGGTGGGGCTTGGTGTTGATTTCAGTTTGCTCCTGTTTGGGAGATACCAGCAAGCTCGCAGAGCGGGTGAAGGACATGCCCGGGCCGCGTTCTGTTCGGTCCGCGACATCGGCGCCGCCATTTTCTATGTTGTTTGCACCACCGCGATCGGATTTTTCGCGCTGAACTTCAGTAAAAGTGAAGGATTTGCTCAGCTAGGTACGCTGGTGGCGCTAGGAGTCACCATGGCGGGGTTGTTCATGGTGCTGTTTCTCTTCCTCTTCTTTAAGCGCGTTAAGCCGGTGGAGAAGGTTGATTTTCTTCTGTTGGCGGCAACAAAATTTGTCCATGCAGCCTTTCGCGAACCGCGGATTCTGCTCGGGATTGCCGTTGCGGTATTGATCGCAGGTGCAGTGATTGCACTGGGCCCGTTTATCCTGTTGAAGTTTGATACCAGCCCGCTTTCTCTTCAGCCAAAGACAATTCCTGCCGCGATCGCCCTGCAGGTGATGAGCACCGAACTGAAGCAGGAATCCGATCCGATCCGAGTGCTGGTTACTCCGCACAACCAGCAGGAGGCCTATGAACGCTGGCATCGTCTGGATGATGCTTTCAAAGAAGGCTTAAAATCGGGTTACTTGAAGTTCGCCACCACACCGGCTGCTTTCATTTTGAATCCGCAACGGATCGACGAAAATCGGGCAACCTTAAAGGGGGTCGATTTCAATCAAGTGAAGCAGAGCGTGCGGGATACGCTGGAGAAGAATGGCTTTGCGGTTGATGCATTTCAGTCCGTTTTCGTGCTGCTGGACAAATTACAGGCAGAACAAACGAGCTCTGGGCTGCCTGACTGGACAAAGATTTTTCCGGAGAAATCGAGTTGGTGGTTCCTGATCAACACCTTTTTCTCGGATGACCAGCGAACAGAATCCGGGATGTTGCGACCCGCTGAGCCGATTCGTTCGCCCGAGGAACAGGTAAAACTCGGCGAATTCATTCACCGGGCGGATCCGCAGGCAACCATCACGGGGTGGCAGTACACCTTGTGGGACCTCATCCCATGGGCAAAGGGCGAGTTGGTGACTTTCACTACTGTGGTTGGCCTTCTGATCCTATTGTTGCTTTGGGTCGTCTATCGCCGCCTTTCCCTATGGCTGATTCACACTTCAGCCCTGTTGCTTTCGATGTTGGGGCTGGTGGCCGCGCTCAAACTCTTTCACTTGAGCATCAACCTCTTAAACACGCTCGCGTTTCCGCTAGTACTCGCGATTGGCGTGGACTACGGCATCCAATTCCTGGTTGTCAGCCGGCGGGAGGGCGATCTTAAGGAAAACCTGGCAAATGTGCTCAAGCCGTTATCGATCTGCGGATTAGCTACCTTCGCCGGTTTTGCGGTTCTGATTCCGGCTCAGAATCCCGCTTTGAGCGGGCTCGGTACGGTCTGTGCCCTAGGGGTGTTGCTGTGTTTATTAACAACGTTTTTCTTCATGGTGCCGGCGTTTGCGCTGTTACAAATGAGATCTGGAGCCGATCGATTATCCAATGAACCGGCTTCGCCCGTGGTAAGCCGTTTATCTTAAACGAGGACCGGTAGAACGCCGACGGGCAAGCGGATTTATAGATCGAATGGATGACGTGTAGTCAGGAGACGGTCGTTGAACCCGCTCTCGAGGCTGATAAACAGCGGTTTCCCTGTGCTCACCGTGACGAACAGGGGTGTGGCCGTGGTCAATGTCCGGTGCCAGCATCCGCCGGATTCCCGATTAAGGTTAACCTCCCAAAAGGGCGTACTTAAGGCTTTTCGGCAACGGCGATGGCGATTGGAGGAGACCTAAAATCGGTCCGGTGAGTGAATCCGAGCGATCGATGGGCGCAAGTTCTTAGGAAGTTATTGCCAAGTTATTCACAGGCTCGACTAACTAGCAAATCAGCTTGTAAATGGTTAGCAAAGCACGTCTGGCCGCAATCTGAGCGGTCGGAGACGCTAGCGCGATGATGGCGTGAATCGCTATGGACCTAGTGGACTTTAAGTGGACGCGAATAAGGGGCTCGGGGTCGGTCGGTTAGACCGGGAGTTCGGGAGGTTTCTGGGAAAACTTAAAATTTTCCGCGATTGAAGGAGTCGGCAGCTCGCCGGGCCTCCTCTTTGGCGGCCTTTTCTTTGAGGTCCTGGCGCTTATCTGCGTGGGTTTTGCCTCTGCCGATACCGATCTCGACCTTCACGCGATGATCCTTCCAATAGAGGCGAAGGGCGACGAGGGTCTGCCCTTGTACGGCGCTGGCTTCAAAGAGCTTAACTATTTCGGATTTATGCAACAACAGCTTACGCGGCCGTTTAGCATCGTGTTGCTCGTGGCTGGCGCGTTCGTACGGCTGGATGTCCGCATCGTAAAGGAATGCTTCCTGGTTTTCGATCCGGGCAAAGGCATTACTCAGGTTGGCGAGGCCGGCTCGAATCGATTTTACTTCGGTACCAGTGAGGCTGATACCGGCTTCGATCTTCTCGATGATCTGATAGTTATGAAATGCTCGCCGATTTGAGGCGATCTCGGCTGGCATAGCTACGGGTGATAGCCTAAGCGCCGTTAGGGCTCAGATCTGCCGCTTCGGGCACTAACTTGTGCTCGATGATCTCTTGAAGGGCAATATCGGCGTTAGACATCCGGGGCCCTATTTCGACCAATGGCCTTTGGCCGTTGCTCAGTTGTCGGACCCGCTTCGAAACCAAGTTGATGAGGACCGCAGTGTTGGGAATGACTTTAGAGGCTTCCTCGAGGAGATTACTGGACATAGTTCAGTGCTGACAGCTCGCTTTTATGGCCCTCGGGCCGAAGGAACTCGGAAGCTGGGCCAATGCCTGTAATTTGTCAACATAATTTCGGGCGAGACGGGAGCGCCGAGAACGCGCGGGATCGCCGTGAACGGCTACAAAATCGCACCGCCTGGGAACAAAATCAGCGGCCGTTCTCGGGAGCCGCCGGTTGACCACCCGTTTGAGACGTTCCGAAACCCAATAGCTAAACAGGTGCGCTCACATCGCCTGGCGCGAAAGCGGCTTCCCTCCAATCGTTCCCGGCGCTCCCGCGCGCTCCCGGCGATGTCGGCGTTAAGAGCTCCGATGATGGAGCGTGCGTTTGGGGGTTGGGGTTGGGGTCGGAGTCGGAGAAGGGGTTGGTCGGGATGGAGTTGTGGTGGTTTCGGGCTGAGGGGTAGGAGCGTTCCGCTTTAAGTCATTAAAAATGCGTACGTAATCGTAGGTGGGATAAAATTCAGTCCGGAATGCGCTCCAGACGCCTTTTTCGAATGCGACGTTGACCTCTCTGAGTTTATCGGGAGGCAGCTTCAGCGTGATGACATGGCCGATCCCCATGACGATGTAATACGAAACAATCTCGACGCCTTCCGGCGGAAAATTCTTGATGAATCCGGTTTTGGCGAGGTGATCGTCGATTTCATCGAGTGTTTTGCTTTGGTCATAACGCAAGATGACAGTCAGCATGATTTTCCCGTCATCGGTTGCCTCCTGAGCTTTGAGCTCGAACGGGACGAAAAGAAACCAGCAGAGCAGGATCCATTTCATGGATCTACCTCTAGCGTGCGTTGGAGAAAAGCCCAGCGGGAAACGGGGGAGAGGGGCTTTTGTCACCTGTCGTCCTCGTCCTCGTCGTCGTCCTCGTCCTCGAATTTCGCGCGTTTGGTGGTGCTGCACGTGTGGGG
>JAFAIO010000375.1 GCA_019236675.1 Verrucomicrobiota bacterium | reverse complement strand
GCACACGGTCCTTCATAACTTGGTTGTAGGAATCGTACTGATCTTTCTTGTCCAATGGATCTTTATCGGCAATCTGCGCAGTGCGGTGATTGTTGCGCTAACCATTCCGTTTGCGCTGTTTTTCGCAATCATCATCATGTTGGTCCGAGGTGAATCGGCCAATCTGCTCTCCGTCGGCGCCATTGATTTCGGGTTGATTGTCGATGCGACGGTCATCATGATGGAAAACATCTATCGGCACCTCTCCCAAAAGCCGGAAGAGCGTTTTGCTTTTTCCAATATCGTGAATCGTTCACGGGTGGAAATGGAGCTGCGTGGCAGGTTCGCCGTGATCTCCAATTCCGCTAAGGAAGTTAACCAGCCGATTTTTTTCTCTGCTGCGATTATCATCGCAGGGTTTGTTCCCTTATTTACTCTAGCCGGCGTTGAGGGGCACATCTTCGGACCGATGGCGAGGACCTATGCCTATGCGATTGCAGGGGGACTGATTGCGACTTTCACCGTGACGCCGGCCATCAGTGCTTTGTTGCTGCCCGAACAACTTGAAGAGAAAGAGACACTACTAGTCCGGCTCATACGGCGAGTGTACACGCCGATTTTGAAATTCATGTTAGCGAACAGGATCGTGGCGATCGGTGGCGCCACGGTTTTGGTTGTCGCTGCCTTGATCGCCGGACGGTCGCTTGGGTTAGAGTTTCTGCCGAAGCTTGAAGAAGGTAACTTCTGGATCCGTGCGACTTTCCCGCCGACGATCTCGCTCGAAGAAGGTAAAGGTTATACCGACCGGATGCGGCAAATAGTAAAGAGCTTTCCGGAGGTCATAACCGTCGTATCTCAACTAGGCCGGCCTGATGATGGAACGGATACTACCGGTTTTTTTAATCTCGAGATGTTCGTTCCGCTCAAGCCGTTTGATTCATGGCCGCCGGGGTTAGACAAAGAGAAACTAACCCAGCAATTGAATACTGCGCTTTCCGAACCATTCCCAGGGGTTGATCTCGAGTTTTCGCAAAACATTGAGGACAATGTTGAGGAAGCCGCATCGGGGGTAAAAGGAGAGAACTCGATTAAGCTCTATGGCAATGATCTAGAAGCTCTGCAGAAAACTGCTTATCAGATCAAGGATGTAATGGACGGAGTTACCGGGATTACTGATCTTTCCGTCTTTGACGCCTTTGGCGAACCAACGGTTAACATCGACGTCGATCGAGTCAAGGCCGCCCGCTACGGCTTAGCCCCGGGCGATATCAATACGGTGGTTCAGACTGCTATCGGCGGACAGGCGGCCGGCAATGTCTATGAGTATGGCAGCGACCGCAATTTTCCCATTGTGGTTCGCCTTGCGCCGGAGTACCGCCAAAGCCTTGAAGCCATGCGTAATATTCCGATCGGGGTTTCGACAGCTTCTGGTACTACCCAGATCCCGTTGAGCGCGGTCGCGACGGTAAAGATGGTACCGAGTTACTCGTTTATTTACCGCGAAAATCAGGAGCGTTATATCCCGATCCGGTTCGGCGTTCGCGGCCGCGATTTAGGGGGCGCAATATTGGAAGCTCAACAGAAGATCGCTGAGAAGGTTCATCTGCCGGCGGGTTCTCGGTTGGAGTGGGCGGGCGAGTTTGGAGAATTACAAGAAGCAATCAGCCGGCTCAGTGCCGTGACGACGATCAGCCTTGTGCTCATTGTGCTTTTGCTTTGGGTCAATTTCTCCTCCGTTGTAGATACCTTTTTGGCAGCCAGTGTAATGCCCTTGGCATTGATTGGCGGTGTTTTCACTCTGGCGATTACCGGAACCCCATTCAGCGTATCAGCCGCCATCGGTTTTATTGGTTTGTTCGGCATTTCTGTCATGGGCGGCATTATCGTAATTTCTTCGTTTAATTTGTTGGCTTCAGGCGACCTCGATCGACGAGAAGCCTTGTTGCGTGCGTGCCAGACTCAATTGCGACCCATTATGATGACCTGTGTGGCTGCCTGTGTTGGTTTGTTACCGGCCGCGGTTTCTACCGGCATCGGTTCCCAAGTACAAAAGCCCCTTGCTCTCGTGGTAGTCGGCGGCATTTTGCTAGCGCCAATTCTGATCCTGGTCATTCTCCCTGTTCTTATTGACATCTTCTCGCGTCGCGGCCGGCGGACAGAAAAAGAAGAAGTGCCGGAGTTGGCGGCGGTGAAATAACCCACGATGCGACTACTAAATCGTCCTCGTACTCGTTGTCGTCCTCGTCCTCGAAAGGGCGTTTTATCAGGTATACGAGCCCGATCAAACAACGCCGTGTCTTCGTTAGGTCCTCTGTCCTTAATCAACGCTGGAGCCAACACACTTTCTCGAGGACGAGGACGACGACGAGTACGAGGACGATTACGAAGTGTCCATGCACGCATTGTCTGGTTAGTACCCCTATTAACTTCGGTGTTGCTCACAGGTTGTGCAGTAGGCCCGAATTTCCATCGACCGGATCCGCCACCGGTTAACGGTTACACCCCTGAACCTTTGGCTCACCGAACCGCGGGCGCTAAGGTCTCGGCCGGCGAATCGGAGCGATTCGTGCAAGGCTTGGATATCCCGGGGCAATGGTGGACGCTTTTCCATTCTCACGCACTGGATGAGCTCGTGGACGAGGCGATAAAAGACAATCCCGGCTTAGAGTCAGCCCAAGCCGCTTTGCGAGTGGCCCAGGAAGATGTGAAAGCTCAGCAAGGTTCTTATTACCCGAGTCTTTCGGCAAATTTTATCCCCAGCCGCAACAAGACTGCGACCAGCACGATTACGCCGGTGGCGAACACGGGGAATCCCTATTACAGCCTTTATACAACTGGTCTCACCATTTCTTACGTGCCAGATGTATTCGGCTTGAATCGGCGCACCGTGGAATCGTTGCAAGCACAAGCAGATAATCAACGCTACCAGCTTGAAGCGACTTACCTGACTTTAACTTCGAACATCGTGACTGCCGCCATCGCCGAGGCTGCACTCCGAGGCGAAATCGACGCGACCGAGGAGACAATCCGAGTTGCGACCGATGCTCTCGACATCATGCGAAAGCAATTGGCGCTCGGTCAAATCGCCGGCGCGGATGTGGCCACCCAGGAAACCGCGTTGGCCCAAGTTCAAGCGACGTTGCCTCCGCTGCAAAAGCAGTTGGCGCAACAGCGCGATTTACTCGCCGCGCTGGCGGGCCGTTTCCCCAGCGAAGGGGTACTGGACAAGTTTACTTTGGACGACCTGCGTTTGCCGGAGGACCTGCCGGTTAGCCTTCCCTCGAAACTAGTCGACCAGCGGCCCGATGTGCGGGCGGCAGAAGAGCAACTCCATTCCGCTTGTGCGCAAATTGGTGTGGCCGTCGCTAACATGCTGCCAAATGTCACCTTGAGCGGCACCGGAGGCAGCCAGGCGCTTGCGTTTAGCCAACTCTTTGCTCCCGGTACCGGTTACTTTACACTCGCGGCCGCTCTGACTCAGCCCATCTTTGAAGGTGGCACCCTTCTCCACAAGACGCGCGCCGCTCGCGCTGCCTATGATCAGGCCGCCGCTCAGTATAAGAGTACCGTCATCACGGCGTTCCAAAATGTGGCTGACTCGCTCCGTGCCATTCAATCGGACGCGGAGGCAGTCAAGACGGCTGCTACCGCGGAACACGCCGCCGAAACGACTTTGGATATCACCCGGAAACAGCTGCAAGCGGGACAGATCGCTTACCTATCATTGCTAAATGCCGAGCAAGCGTACTATCAAACGCTCATCAATTTGGTTGTGGCCAAAGCCAATCGTTACGCCGACACGGCCGCGCTATTTCAGGCGCTTGGCGGCGGTTGGTGGAACCGATCGGATGTGGTGGTAAAGAAAGGCAGAGGCGGGCCACCGCCTCAGAAACCGTTTCTGGAGTAGGCAGGCCGTACTCGCCTTAGGCTCGTCGGGAATAGCAAATAGAAAATCGCAAATAGCAGATGGGGGCTCACGCTATCCATCGCTATTTCTCGGGAACTTTGCTATTTGCTATCTGCTATTGGCTATTCCCGACGAGCCTAAGGCGAGCGGGCCGTGCAAGTCGCTAGGAATTAGTAGATTACATCGGAAACTAATTGACGGGTGCTGCCTGATTGGAGCAAGAAACAGATTGCAGGTGGCAGTCTATTTTTAGTTAAGCGCGAACGAAACATGAGAAAACTCATTGTTGTTACTCTATCCCTCTTCACTCTCTGCGTAGTATGGGCCGACACCAGTTTATCCGCGACGAGCTCCCCCGAAAAAGTCGTCACCGACCTCTATAAGGCACATAAAGGGAAGGCAGACCCATTGGTGTATCCGGCCAGCAAGAAACTACTGGGCGCCTATTTTGAGAAGGGTTTGTTGTCTCTGTATTTAAAGGACCAAACGGAATCTAAGGGTGAAGTTGGGAAAGTGGATTCTGATCCGCTCTACGATGCTCAGGATTTTGACATCAAGGACTTCTCCATCGTCCTCGTAGCTGAACAGAAGGACTCAGCCGAAGTTGCGGCCTCCTTTAAAAACATGGGGACGGCCGAGAAAATAGTGTTCTCACTAGTGAACACCGCGCAAGGTTGGAGAATAACTGACATCAAGTATTCTGATGGGCGAACGCTCAAGGATATTCTGAAATGAGAGAAGGGAGGGAGCGGGCATCGCCTAAGAAGCCGTTCCCTGACTAGTTACAGCTCGATTTTCGCCGGAAAATCTCGACAAATTTCTGATCGCTCGTGGCGGTTCGGGTCACCATTACAATAGAAATGCATGGTGTCGTCCTGATTGCAGATCCAGACTTCGCGTGCTCCGGCTTCAAAATAGAGTGCCACCTTTTCGCGAATCTCAGCCACCGAGTTGGAGGGAGATAGCACTTCGACACAAATTTCCGGGGCACGAGTCAGGCAGACGTCGGTTTTAACCTCGCTACCCCGGTCGCTATTGACCCAAGCCACATCGGTCGCTTTGACACCATCAGAAGTCGAAAGCGGGCACTCTGTGAGTACAATCCCGTGCGGCAGCAAGCGCTCTAATAGAGAAGCGACGCGATACTGTTTTTGACCATGGAACGGTGCTGGAGGGGGAGTCATGATGATGTGCCCGTGCCGATCCGTTTCGATTCGATGGGGTAGGCGAGCCAACTCGGGATCTTCGAGAATTTCATTCCAGCGCTTCAGATTAAACGCGGTTTGGGTCCCTGAAGGCGCAAGCTCGATCGTTATCGGCATAGAAGATTCTATTCTCGTTTTGCTCGCATGACAATGTTACGAGGATCATCACGGTGGACTTTGATACTTTCGTTTATTTACGCCACGGCCAAAGCGAAGCCAATCTTCGCGGACTCATGTGCGGACGGCAGTGTGATTCACGGCTGACTGAGCTTGGACGAGAGCAAGCAAGGTTAGCCGCCGATATATTGAGAAGAACATGTCTCGTCGGATCGATTTGTGTCAGTCCACAGAATCGGGCTCAGGAGACTGCCCGGATCGTGAATGCGGTTCTTTCAGTTCCTATGGTGACAATCGAGCAATTGGCGGAATGGGATGTCGGTTCATGGGATCATCAGCCGTTTCTTAGTGTCCGTGACGACTTTTTGAGTGATGCTGATCCGCCCGGCGGCGAAACGCGACCAGCGCTGGTCTCCCGAGCGAAATCCGCCTTGAAACTCTGCGCGGAGGTAAGTCAGCCAACGCTTATCGTTAGTCACGGCGGAGTCTGGATGGCGGTTCAGCAAATCCTGGAGCTAGAGCCGGCCCGGTCTGAAAACGCAATTCCGTACAGGCTACAATGGAAGGCCAACCATTGGGACATAAAAAGGTTGGAGTGAAAGACGTCGCTGGGAGCTAGAGGGGGTCGAGGGGCGTTCGCTAGTGCTCCAACTTCACCGGCTCCTTACGCTGGGCCGACTCATACGCTGCTAATACAACCCGCAATGCCTGGTAACCATCGTTCCAGGTCACAGACGGTTCACGTTGTTCCCGGATTGAATCGATGAATTCTTGAATCATCGGTTGATTTGCGTCGGGTCCGAAGCCGATCCACTCAGGATTGCGGGCGCCGCTTTTCGCGTAAACTGTTAAATGTTGAACGAAACCATCTACAACCGCAGCGCCTTTCTCGCCAACTACCTCGATTTTTAGATGTCCCCAACGGGGATACCAGGTTGGCCGGCTCCAACTACAGTCAATACTGGCCTGAATACCGTTGGACATGGTGATTAAGAGCAAGCCTGCGGTATCAACCTCCAGTTCGTTTGGATAAATTAGATTATCGATTTCCGCGTATACCTCGATTACCTCCGTGGAAAAGCACCAGCGAAAGAAATCGGCTAAGTGTACGATGTGATCCATAGCCGCACCGCCGCCGGCAAGTTGTTTGTTAGCGAACCAGGCCCGGTGTCCGCTCGGATTCTCGCTGTGGTTGATTCCGTTGACTCCAAACACTTTTCCCAACTCGCCTTGCTGAACCATGGTTCGTAGCGCCCGCGACGACGAAGCAAAACGAGCAGGAAATGCGGTCATAAATCGGACACCGTTTTTATCACAAACGTTTTTCATGGCTTCAGCGTCGGCGCGGGTGATCTCAATCGGTTTCTCGCAAAGAATTTGGCAGCCGGCTTGTGCCCCGAGTTCCACCAATTCGCGATGACGAGCATTTTCCGAGCAAATCACGACTCCATCCAAACCTTGGGCGAGGAGTTCCTGATGGCTTGAGAACCACGGTACGCCGAATTCTTCATTGAATGCTTGTCCTTCAGCCGAGTTTTCGTGCGAGAATCCTACGAGTTCGATTCCCGGAATCGCCTTGAGATTAGCCTGGTAACCTGCGGCGTGCAGATGAGCAATGCTGAGGATTCCAATACGCATAACGAAACGAATTTCACCACAAAGGCACAGAGGACACAAAGGTCGAATGGTAAAGGCAATCTATCGTGCCGACGGCTCGGAAATGGACAATTCAATCACGCGGTCTACCGCGGCGACTCCGCCTTTTTGGTGGTTTTGTGTAATTCAGATTCGACCCAATCGGCCAGACTATGTGTAGTCAAGATGTTTTGAGTCTTGCTTTGTGTCCTTTGTGCCTTTGTGGTGAATTTTCGATTCATGGGAGTTTTACTGGTTTACCTGTTGCCACGGATTTCCTCACTGCAAGACTGATCCGGAGCGCTTCCAGTGCGTCTTCCGCTGTGACCTCGAACGGAGCCCCGCTCTGGATACACTGATACGCGTGCCGGAGCTCAGCAGCGAAAGGATCGTCTGCTAAGCCGGACGTCGGCAAACCCACAGAGGCGGTTTCTTCAACTTTTGGGGGAAAGAAGGTGATCAGGGGAGAGGGTTGATCTGAACTCCATTCAATCAATCCGTCCGTTCCGGAAAGATCGAGTCCAGTGCGAAAAACTCCAGGAGGATAGGCCCAGCCTCCTTCGATCAAGGCAATGGCTCCGCTCTTCAGGCGAAGAACGGTCTGGACATACTGCGCAGACCCGGTATCGGCGAGCGTCTTCAACGCATAAACCCGTTCAACATCACCGGCTAACCAACGGGCGTAGTCAAAATCATGAATCATCAGGTCTACCACAATTCCGCCCGAGAGCGCTTCGTTAAAATACCAGGCGTCTGGATTTTGCGGGACGTAACTAACCCGTTTAAGCCGTAAAACAGCCGGTTTACCAATTCGTCCGCCTGCGACCAATTGTTTGGCTGAGCGATATTGCGGAAAGAACCGAAGCACCATCCCGACAAAAAATCGAACCCCTCGACACGCCTCGATCATGGCTTCGGCGTCTTCCACGGTGAGAGCAATTGGTTTCTCACAAATCACATGTTTGCCGGCCTGGGCCGCTGCTAAGACGAGCGATTTGTGCGTTGCGGTTGGCGTGCAGATGTCTACGACATCGGCGTTGTTTAGTAGTTCAGGGTAGCTGGAGAAAGAGTGGGTGTTGTGTTGCTTAGCGAACGCTTTTCTCTGCTGTGGATTGGATGAGAAGCAGCCGGCCACCTCAGCACCGATCGCTCGCCAGGCAGCCGCGTGGACTTCACCCATGGTTCCGGTACCGACGATTCCAACTCGCATATAGCATTCACCTTTCATGCGCCGGTTGCGGGTGCGCGTCAATGAAAGGAACGAGGGAAATGTTTTATAGCCCGAAGGACGACCGTGAAGCAGTCGAAGATAATAGCCCAGGGCTCTAACCCATAAGCGCTAAGACCGTGAAATAGCCGGAGCTGGCCCACGGGTTGGTGGGGCGAGGCTCCGGAACTTCCTAAAAGCTCGAGCAAGGCACCTGAAGTTATCCGGCCTTATAGTAAGAAAGCCCGGAAACCTGCCGAGCCGCATCGCGCGGGCGGCCATATCCAAGACGGAGTATGGTTGGCCAAATAACCGAAGGTAAGTCTAGTGCGAAACTTTAAATCCAAACGGACACCATTCATCCGGCTCGGCGGGCGCTGTACGCGAAATTACGTCATGATTGTTCGGGCCGCCATACCTGAAAAAACGCTAAGGCCGTGCGAGAGCCTCGCCCCACCAAAATTGAGGCTCTCACCTTTCATTTCACTGCTCCCGCAGTGATCCCTCGAATGAGCTGTCGGGAGAAAATCACGTAAAGGAATACCGGCGGCAGAATAGCTAACGTGAGTGCCGCCAACACCGCATTATAATCATTGGCGAACTCGCCCAAAAATGTTTGTGCACCCAAAATCAGCGTTTTGGTGGCTTCGCCGGGCGCCAGGATAAGAGGGAACCAGAGATCGTTCCAAATTGGCAACATGGATATGGCTAGCACTGAACCGATGGCCGGGCGCACCAACGGCAGGATCAGCAGATAGATCCGGTATTCACTGGCGCCGTCGATCCGGGCCGCGTCTTTCAGATCTGCAGGCAGCTGTCGCATGAATGTGGTAAGAACGAATACGGCCAGAGGGATGCCTTGCGCCGTGTAAATCAGGATCAATGCCCAAAGCGTGTTGACCAAGTGAAGGTTCACCATGAGCCGGAGAATCCCAACCGTACCTAAACGTATCGGCACCATGATCCCGATCGATAGGTAAAGAGAGGTCAAAAGGTTAAGTCTGAACTTGTATTCGGAGAGCGCGAACGCGGCCATTGAGCTAACAACCAGAATCAGCAGCAGCGAACTGGCGGTAACGAATAAACTATTCAGGAAATACCATTCGAAATGGGAACCGGAGACTAAAGTCTCGTATCCATCCAGAGTAAAGGTGTCCGCCCACGGCAACGCAAACGGGGCGCTAAAAATCGTCAATCGATCCTTAAATGAATTGAGGATGATCAAGAAGACGGGAAATAATGCTACGACCGCGTAGGCGATTAGAACAGCATGCGCAGCCGTTGCAGGCCAAAATTTCGATCGCACCGTTTCTTTAGTCCGGGTTAAAATTGGATTTGCTGCAGACGGCGTTGCCACCCAAATAGGTAGATCAATACGCCTACCAGAATGATCACGAGCATTACGCCGGCCACGGTTGAACCCATAAACGGGTCAGCTGGCTGCAACTGGTAACCAAAGAATGTTCGGAAGAAAAATGTACCCAAGATATCGGAGGCGAAATTTGGTCCGGCCAACGCCCCTTGGGTCGCATAGATCAAATCGAACGCATTAAAGTTTCCTACGAAAGTCAGCACTGCTATCAGACCAACCGTTGGTAGAATCAAAGGAAATTGGATCCGCCAAAAGATTTTCCAACCGCTAGCCCCGTCGACTTTGGCGGCTTCCATCAGTTCATCGGGGATTCTGATTAGAGCAGCTAGAAACAGCATCATCGGAATTCCGATATTTTGCCAAACCGACATCAGCGAAAGAGTAACTAGCGTCGTCGATTCCGTACCTAACCAAGGGTACTCCCCCAACGCGCTGAGCCCAACAATTCCAAATAGCGCATGTGATATCCCCCAAGCAGGAGCCAAGATCAGTTTCCAGACAAACCCAACGATAACGACCGAGAGGATGGTTGGGGTAAAGGCGATGGTACGATAGATAGCGCTTCCGCGAATTCTCGAGGCCAGAAGAGCAGCTAGTAGCAAGCCGATTGGGTTTTGCACCACCATGTGAATAACGAAAAATATCAGGTTATTCCGCAGTGCGTTCCAGAACGGCGCGGACCATCGGTCCTGGCTAAATAGCATCAGGTAATTTTGAATACCGACAAATATCTGCCCGCCGCTAGATGCTTTGTTGTTCAGCGAAAGCCATAGGGAGTCGCAGAGCGGATAAATCATGAACGCGGTATAAATCAGCACCGCGGGTCCCAGAAAAACCAGGATATGAACTGGGAAGGAGCCGCGCTTTTTCATGAAGCAGCAGATCTAGATCCGCACGCGTCAATCTATGGCAGAGGGGTTTGTCCTCGTGCTCGTTCTAAGCGTTGGATTTGGTCCGCCACGGTGCTCGCCTTCAAGATCGACGCGCTGGTAACTCGAAACGTTGGGAAGAAAACAATTTCGAGCAGGAGGACGAGCAGGAGCACGAGGACGATATGGCTGCTATCGCGCCTGTTGTGGTTTATACCAGGAGGCCAAATCCTTTTGTACGAAATCTGCGGCCTGTTGCGGTGTAAAGGTGCCGTTCAACACTTGGGCACATGCATTCCACAAATCGTTTTCGTTGTTGGGATTCGCGTTGCGCGAGAGGATTTGGTACGAGCAGCGAAACGAGGTCGGGCCCTGTTTCGTCCAACTGGCGAATTCCTGAGCCACTGGATCGCTGAAGGTGAAGGTCCCGTCAGCTAAAGGAAAGAAGCCGGGTAACGCATTCGAGTAAAGCGTGGCAAATTCCGGGGTAGCTACCCAGGCTAAGAAAGTGCGCGCGGCTTCTTTGTTTTTGCTGGCTGCGTTCAGGCCTAGCGCGATGTCAGGATGATTGTCAATGACGACTTCGCCTTTCCCTTCGAAGGAGTACGGTTTGAAGGCGCCAAAATCCAACTTTGGATTCATCCCGCGGAACACAGCAATATCCCATGAGCCTGCCGGATAAATCGCTCCGCGTCCCTGGGCAAATAGATTCTGCGCATCTGCGTAAGCGAGCGCTTGGTATCCGGGCGCAAGGTAGGGTTTCCATTTTGCTAGCGCCTCGAATGTCGCCAAAAAGCCACCCTTGTTATACTGGGCGGAACCATCAATCAGGGCTTTGCGGCCAGTCTCGCCATCCCACAGTGTGGGCCCGATGTTCTGATACCCCATGGTGGCGGATTCCCATTGATCCTTGGTCCCGATCACCAGCGGGATGTATTTACCGTTCTTCTTTATCTTATCGAGTACCGCTAGAAACTCCTGTTCGGTCTTAGGCACAGTCAAACCGAGCTCAGTGAAAATCTTTTTATTATAAAT